>JAFGQG010000127.1 GCA_016935765.1 bacterium | reverse complement strand
GTATCCCAGAAGATCAGCTTCGTGAGGTCGGCCCAAATAAGCAGGATTGCTGAGTGCTGCCCATGGATTGTCACCTGTAGCGGGTGTGGTCATCGCTTCAAATGAATAACTCATATTAAAACATGCAAATAAAACCATCAATATTGCAGTCATCAATCTGTATCTTATCTTCATCATTCCTCCGTGTTTATAATTTTCTATGGTTAGAACCTCATTCAATATAGGGGATACGGAATATAGTTTTTAACATGCACTCAAGATATTAATACCATTTTGTTTGTCAACATTGAAATAATTAGTTGCTATTCTATGGGAACTCCTTATATTTATTCAGATTAATAATGCTTTTAGTAAATTATAAAAAAAATATATAACAGATTTTTTAACAGGAGGGATCGAGTTGAAAAAGTGGGTTCTGATTATAATCATCATTTTGATAGTATTTTTCGTTCTTGGAGTACTTTTAATAAGATGGGGATTAAAGAGCATGGGACCGTGGGAAGAAAAGGTGAAGGTCGGAGAGGAAAGCTACGTGCAGCTTGACCTTTCCAAACCTTTTCCTGAAAAAGCTTCATACAGTTTCAGTCAATTCACGTTTAAAAAAGGACATAATTTTCTCGGCTTGTTAGCTGGAATCAAGAGAATGAAAGAGGATGAGAAGATAAAGGGTATCATTCTTACACCCGGCTCAATTGCTATCTCGGGGGCAAAAACCGATGAACTCATAAATAGCCTGAAGGATTTCAAGGAAAGCGGAAAGGAAATTATTGCATTCCTTGAATACGGCTCACTTAGGTCTATTTACTTCACAACGGTCTGCGATAAGATTTATTGTGTCCCGACAGGAATATTCGTAACTCCAGGCATGAGTATAGAAACCATGTTCCTAAAAAATACCATGGATAAAATAGGAGTCGAGTGGAATGTTATACAGATGGGTAAATACAAAGGCGCTATGGAGATCTTCACTCATGATACCCTTACTACTGCAACTAAAGAGGTCTATAACTCCATTCTCGATGAGTTTTACAGCGAGTACATGAAAAATGTAACTGAAAGCGGAAAATTTAGTGAGGACCAGATTATGACCGCTTTGGATAAAGGCATTATGACCGCTGCAGAGGCTAAAGAACTGGGCTTTATTGACAGCTTAATGTATTATAACGACTTTAAGAAAATGCTTGACCTTGATGAAGATGAAAATTATTTAACCGCCAGGAAATACCTCAACTCAAAAAAAGTCACAATACATAATGACAATAAAGTAGCTTTAATATACGCGCTGGGCAGTATCCACACGGGCAAAAGTGAACCGACTCCGTTCGGCGGTTCTGAAACCATTGGTTCCGCAACGTTATCCAATGCTATTATAGATGCTGCTGAAGATGATGATATAAAAGCTATCGTGATAAGGGTGAATAGTCCCGGTGGTTCGGCTTTGGCTTCTGACATTATCTGGGATGCAATGCGGGACGCGAAGGAGAAAAAACCCGTGATTATTTCAATGGCTGAAGTCGCGGGTTCAGGTGGATACTACATTTCGATGGCAGCAGACACAATTCTCGCCGATCCATCCACAATTACGGGCTCTATCGGTGTTATTTTCAGCAAACCTAATCTGCACAACCTGTACAACAAGCTTGGAGTTACCAAAGATGCACTTTACCGCGGAGACAAAGCCAGAATGTTCTCTGATTACAAGAACCTGACCGATGAAGAACGTGAAGTCCTGACCTCCTACATTCAATCAATTTATGATGATTTTGTCGGCAAAGCCGCCAAGGATAGGGAAATGACCTTTGAAGAGCTGCATGAGGTCGCTCAGGGAAGGATCTGGACCGGTCTTCAGGCGGTTAAAATTGGTATAATCGACAGGACCGGCGGGTTCCTTGAAGCTATCGATGTAGCCAAAAAGATGATCGGTGTCCCCCTGGATGACGATGTCGAGTTGATAACATTTCCAAAGAAAAAGGGAAATTTTGTGTTCGACTTGAACCTCGGACTTGGAAAAATGTTGCTTGGACAGAAAGTATCTGAAGAACACCAGGAGATAATGGAATTAATGAATGCCAGGCAGCTCTTTGAAGATGATGAACCACTCTTTCTCATGCCCGGGATTCTGGAAATTAAATAGAAAAACCTGTCTATATTTACTCGACCATAGTACGCAAAGATACTGTTTGACCTCAGTGGATTCGATACCAAAATCCTACACAGGTGTTTAATTTAACTTAAATATGGTTTTGAATTATAGATTAAGGATAGACTCAGTTAGCGGTTTTTCGGTTTACGTTTTACCGAAAGAAGCGTTTTAACATCATTAACATACTTATCATTTTTTACTTGTATCCAAAGCCATTTACCATCATATTCCTTGTGAGTGGTTTGTATCATCGTCTGCATTTTGCTGTTAAGTTCAAGAAAGTGATGCTCCAATTTCGCAAGTTCCCTTGATCCCAATATTACCAGTACAGTAAAAGCACCTTTCTCCGGGAATATTGTGCATAGGGTCCTCTTGCTCTTCCTATACCTTAAACACCACCCATGTTTCTGACCATAGTAAAGCAGTTCAGGTTCCATATTGTAAGCTTCCTTTAGATAATCTCTGAACATATCCCAGTAAACTAGAACATCATCACCAATCAACTGCCTGATTATCTCATCAGATGGCGCCAGGTTTTTATTAAACAAACACTCATCCTTTTGCAATTCGATAACTCCTTAAAAAATGTCCATTCCCTAAAGATAGATACTTGTATTTTAAACACTAATCTTCTTCTCTGACCAGAGCAATAACATTCAACTCCTATGCGCAGCTTTGCGGGTATATTGAATCGTCAAATAATCGATACAGCTTAAATTTAAGTAAATATTACTCGAAAGTCAATAATATTGTTTAATCTGGTGTATATAAGGTTACTTAACCGTAACTTCGAATGGTTCAGGAGAACTCTTGTCGTCATAATCATCGTGAATATGTATGTAAACTTCACCCCCAACATCAATGCTGAATTCCGCAGGGAGCTTGTTCCAATGAGTAAACGCTTTAAGCTTATTGGGCTCTTCATCATTCACCGTATATAACCTGGCTTCGGGAACAATGCCTCCTGTCTGCCCATTCATCTCAACTTTGATAACATCCCCCTTGTGTAGCTTGATTTTATAGTAATCATTATCTCCCGTTGGGAATATTGCCAGCTTTATAGTATCCCCCAACTTAACAGAACTGGCATCTCTGAAATCATCATTCGGTTCACTCGGATCCATGTCTTCTATAAACTCAACCTTCATATCGAAAGATCTTTCAGAAAACTTATCATCATTATCATCGTGAAGTACAATGATATACTCACCGCTATCAGGAACGAAACATGCACTCGGTAATTTCTTCCAATCTGTCAGCTTCTTAACTTTAGGGTCAGCCCACTCATTGTAAACAGCAAAATAAACTTCCAAATCTATTTGATTAGGAACACTTTTGCAAGAAACACTCAAGTATCCACGTTCTAAAACCTTAACTTTGAACCAGTCAAAATCTCTTCCGGGGTAAATTGCCGGTTTTACAGTAGAACCTAACTCTACTTCATAGGCTTCATCTACGTTGTTGTTCGGTTCAGTTGCATCTAATTCCTCAATAAAATCCATTTTTACGAAAATCGGCTCTTCGGAAGATTTGTCATCGTAATTATCCTTAATAACAAAATAGTATGTATCAGCTTTAGGAACATATAGCGCATTCGGGAGTTTCTTCCAATCGGTCAACCACTGCTCTTTGCTTCTATCCAACTTTTTATACAACGCGAATGCAGCTTCCAGTTCCAGGGCTTCAGGTACCTTGTTTACCTGAATTTTTAGATATCCCTGCCCGAATACGGGGACTTTGAACCAATCCCTATCATGCATTGGCTTGATCGTAATCGTAAAAGGTTCCCCGAGTTCCACTTCAACAGCTTCGGTTATCTCATTGTTTGGCTCAAATTTGTCAACCGGTCCACCACAACTCATAACAATGATTGCTAATATAATCAATATCCACGTAATTTGTTTTATGATATTTTTAGTCATTCTAATAAAGCGTAGTCTTCGTCAAAACATTGACATGAATAGATAGAACTCTTCCGTAGGTGGAGGATGAGGCAGGAGTATTCAGCTGCAGCCACAGCTTTTCCACACCACCTTCAGCTTCGATACCCACTCCACCCGTTCCGAAGATCCCTTCATCTCCTTCTGTCGCCCACTGGATCAATGAGCTTACAACATCACGAACATTATGGTATGAAGCAGGTGGCGTAGTAGCATCATTGAATATTCCTTTCAGCACAAACCTGTCGAGGTAAGGTGAATACCCGGCAAGCCACGTAGTAGTGTCAGTCGACAAAGTATCTATGGTACAAAGGAATTGCAATCCCATAGTAATAGGCAAAACACATTCGTTCGTAACTATCATTGCTTCTCTCGCGGTCATAGAAATAGTTTCGAAAAGGTCTACCAAACCTACATCCCATAGATCGATATTCAAGCTGAATTCAAGGACAACCGGTACATAATTCGCCGTATAAGTCCTGCATCCGGTTACGGGCGGCAGGCTTCTGAAAGCTGGATCTGGACTGTCGCTCCATTCAGAAAAGCTATAAGCCTCCGTTTCATTATAGTCCACCTGGCTGACTTCCGCGTTATAAACTGAACCTTCGAATCCCCAAAAAGAAACTTCCGAAACATTAGTTTCCGATACCGGACCAGCAACTATCCATCCTAGTGTCTCCGCTGGAGCTTTCGCGACTGTGATCTTAAACTGCCCCAGATAATTCGCAACATAGTCGTCCGAATGGGTAACAGGTCCGATCATTCTCTGTCTTACCGGATACCCGTCATGCCAGTTAAGAAAATTATACCTGATGCAATCAGTTGTATCAACTGTATCCGGTGAACTTACACTCACAATGTAAACACTGTCTTCGTTAAGCCAAAAGGTGTGTTGAGCTGATGCTTCTCCTTCGAAATGAAGCGTACCAAGGTGCATCCAACCAAAAGACTCCGGTGGGTTTTTTGAAACTGTCCATCTAAACTGAGTCCTATAATGAGCGATAAAATCCTTGGGCTGGTAAACAGGACCATACATAAAAGCTGAAGTGAATATGCTGTCATCCCAATCTTTGAAACTGAACCTCATTGTATCCATAGTGTCCGGTGTGCTTACTTCTATCTCGTAGAGCGAATCGCGGTCCAGCCAAATAGAAGCGAAAGGTGCCGTATTAAAAACACTATCTCCCAAAGAGATCCAGCCAAGGTTAAAACCATGATCCTTGGTAACTGTAAACTTATATCTGCCATTATAATACGCTGTATATGTTGTGGGCGCGGCAACAGGTCCGGCAGTCCTGGCAGCCGTATGACTGCCATTATCCCATTCATCGAATTCGAAAACAGTATTTAGCTGTGAATCAAGAACACTGACATTAAGATCGTGCTCGCTGCCTTCCTCCCACCAGAAAACCTGCTCAATAGAAGCAGCGCCATTGAACATCTCTCTGTCAACCTCCAGCCAGCCCAGAGTATCTTCAGCCGGCTCCCTTCTCACCACACACCTGAACAAGCCGGAATAATTAGCGGTAAAAAATGTATCCGAATCGAACGGACCAACAGTTATAAAGGTAGTGTCCTCGCCCGTATCCCAATTCGCAAATGAGTATATACAACTGTCTGTAGTATCTGGTGTGCTTACTCCTATCTCGTGTGTAGTCCCTTCGATGAATGAAATTGTTATCTCCGAAACACCTTCGAATTCAACACCGTCAATAAAAATCTTACCTGAAGTATGTAACGGCGATTTGTAGATCGTGCAGATGTTTTCCGGATGGTATTCCGCGTTAACGGTGCATGGCTCATTTACCTGGACTGATGTAATCGTATCGGTAGAGTCCAAAATCGGTGCAGGTGTATGCCACGAAACGAAGATAAAATCAATAAGCGCGCCTTCTAAGGTAGGCTGAGTTGAAATAAGCGCCCAACTCCCGGCTTCGTACCAACCATCACCTACCTGCCATGGCGCAAAAGTGTCCGTCCCCGTGTATACTAGTGAAAGATAATACTCAGAATACCATTCCCAGGTCAGCGTCGAGTTTTCGTTCACGACAACCGTGACGATCGTGGAATCGCCCGTAGCAGGCACAGAACCAGTTCCAGACCAACCAGTGCAATGATGTCTCGCCACCGCTGAAATAACACTGTCATTCACCTGAACGGTAACCTCTGTTCCCGGTTCAACATGGAGTATACCAACCGGAGGATCCGGGGTGCCATAAGCAGAGATTATTTCCAACGTAACTACCCCGCTTTCACCTAACCACAACCAGTCCAATCCTGAAAGCTGGTGAATAACAAAATTGAACCTGTTTTCATAGGAATTGCCTAACGAACCGAAACCATCATAACCGACGCAGTAAATTGTATCGTCGGTGATCGATGTACTCCCTGAAACCGCAGCTCCATCCTTGAACCAATAACGCCCGGGTAAAGGAACAGGCTCACCCCAGCCACCAGGATTCCTGACTATGAACGGGAATCGCAAAGTGTCATCCCACTGCCAAATCAGGTTACTGTTCTCGCTTATCGTAAATCCAACACTGCTCTCTGTACCACTTGCGGGGATTGAACCATCGCCTACCCAGCCGCTGCAGTAATGCCATGTAAAGCCACTAAGTACCGAATCTTCCACATAAGCAAATACATGAGTACCAATGGGATAGAGCATTGTATCCGACGGATGCGGATTACCGTACAAAGTGTAAACGGTCAGGGAAACCAACCCTCCGGCGCCAGATGCCCATCTCCATTCAATAATACTCGGTTCCATTATATTTATATCGAAAACGAGGTCTGAGGAGCTATCCGGGATAGAACCCCAGCCGTAGTATCCAATACAATACATCGTATCGTCAGGCGAGATAGCATGCCCTTCCACATTTGTCCCTTCATTGTACCAGTAAAGACCAACGGCAGGTACAACGAACTCGCATCCTGAAGGATTCCTGACTTCGAGCGGAAACCTTATCACACCGTCCCATTGCCAAACTATCGTACTGTTTTCGTTTATTGTAAAAGTGAGTTGAGGTATAGCGCCCTCAGCCGGGACAGACCCGGAACCCAACCAACCATCGCAATAATGCCATTCTCCCCCATCGAATATAGAATCCTGTACATAAGCGCATACGTTGGTTCCGAGAGGATAAACCATTGTATCCGCGGGATAAGGCGAGCCAAACTCTGAGAATACAACCAATTGAGCAACGCCCCCAGCGCCCGAAACCCATCTCCACGTGACGGAGGTCGGTTCGTTCAGCCTGAAGCCAAAACGTGACGAGAAAGCGCTGTCCAAAGCGGAACCCGTACCATAATAACCGATGCAATACATTTCCCCGCATGGTGAGTTCGCGTACCCAAGTATGCTGTCCCCCTGGCTGTACCAGTGAATACCCTCAGCAGGAAATATGGAATCGCAGTCTTCCGGATCGTTAATTAAAAGGGGTAATTGTGTGAAGAATTCCCACTGCCATACTATAACAGAATTTTCATTGATTGTAAAGGAAATAAAAGGTGTCGTACCATCCGGGGGTACCGAACCGGAACCCCACCAGCCATGACAATACCGCCATTCACCCTCCTCAAAAACCGAATCCTGAACGTACGCCATTACATGCGTTCCAATAGGATAGAGCACCGTGTCAGCTGGATGCGGAGCGCCGAACCGGGAATATACTATCAGCATAGCTACACCACCGACTCCTGAAGCCCACCGCCATTCCACTGAAGACGGCTCGTTTAGAACAAACTCAAAATGACACTCCGATGAACTGTCCGGAGCGGATCCGGTTCCATAATAACCCACACAATACATATCGCCGTCAGGTGAAGTCACGTTTCCATCCACAGCCGTTCCGGGATTTAACCAGTAACTCCCCGCAGAAGGAGCAGGGGCGTCATAATCGCCTGGATTAAGTATATCCAGCCTGTACTCAAGATCAAAATTCGCAACAAAGGTAGTATCACCAAAAGGACATACATTGTTGCTAATCCCGCCTCCATCACTCCATGCAGTAAAAACATGGCGTTCCTGCAGAGAGATGTAGTAAAATGAATCGACTTCAATGATGTGATAGGTTGCAGGCGCCCATGTCGTTGAGCATGGGGAGGCGTATTTAATGCCATCCACGCTGACTGAGTCGCCCCCAAAGCTTGTCTGGATAATAACGTTGCTGCTGTTCGCGTACCTGATAGTATCGCGAAATGCGGACATAACGGTCCAGGAAGTTGTGTCTATCGCGAACCTGGGTGGGGTGCCCGATGTCGAATCGCTGAAAGTGAGTTCTGTACTACGATCGGTCCATTGAGACCACTCGGTGATTAATCCAGCTTCAAGATGACCAACCCCAAATTGAGTATGAACTTCCGTCCAGCATGAATGACCAGCGTCCGTACCAACAAGATTTATTGCCGGTAAAAATTGATGATAATACGTCAGCGTATAAGTGATGCCGGGTGTATTTACCGTAAAATTAACATCGGTGCCCGTGATATTTTCCCACCATCTTACCAATGCTCCGGAAGCCTCAGATGAACCGGAGACCGTCAGCGTTGATAGGGCATCAGCCCAAAAAGATTCAGCAGCGTGAAATAACTGGTTTTGAGATACACCAAAGTAATCCCAATCCCGTTCGACCCTGTTCGTGCCATCGAAGGGAACACCACCTGCTGCTACTTCCGGTTCGACCGTGATATAATATTGCGTAGTATAATCAACGTAGAATGTATCAGCTTCAGATACGACCCATGATGTAGAATCCTGCGTTGCATAGCGCACATTAGCCGCGCCGGGTATGATATCTTCAATGGAAACCGTCGTTCCTACCTGACAGGAATCCGTCCAGGTGCTGCTCGTGTTGGCGGTTTGTGGACCCGATTCGTCAACAAAGTCTATATCAGCAGGATAGGCTGGCACCAACCCGCTTGTAATTATCGTGATAGGAACAGTCTGCTGCATTTTCCACTTGATCGTCCAATCATCGAGGTATGGTGTATCTCCTGAATAGGTAAAATTCGCCAAAATCCTTATATTGTTGTGGGTAGCGGGTTCAAGACCGCTGATATCGACCGGGGAAGCATCCCGGTTTGTTATAGCGGTATTCTCCCAGCTATCCCCGTCCCAATACTGAATAGTATATTTTATATCGCCTGAAGTCTCAACATCGGAGAACAAAAGCTCTTCCCAGTCAGTCGCGGTTGGAATGAGATTGAAGCTAATTCCAGGGGATGCAATGAATCCTGTAGATGTTCCCGCTTCATAAGCGATTCCAGGTATGCAGTATTTATGATCAGACTGGCTTGCTCCAGTTGGAACACTCGCATTCAGAGAGTGATCAGTAGAGACATGATAACTACCTACACCATTTGGTGGATATCCGCTGCAATTAGAATCGTTATCCCTATAAATCCTATAATTTGATCCGCTGGTACTGGTAAATCCTATCCAATAATTATTTCCCAGGGTGATAGAAAATGGGATTGTAAGCGATGTTGTCACCCATTCGGATGTACCTGTTCCGGTCAAGAGCGCATCAGAGCCAGCGATTTTATTATATCCTCCTCCGTCTTCATACATCGCCATCCGTACTTGATCACCTGTACCAATGCTCCCATTAACATTATAAAATCCAATAGTAGTGACTGTAACATTACCAGATCCGGGAATTGTCCAGATGCTATAAAACTCGTAGTCTTCTCCAGAATAATAACTTCCATCTGCGCATCCTGGGTCAGCGCCAACACTTCCCGACGCTCCTCCAGGCAATCGCACACGGTCGCTTCCAAATGTCTCGGTTTCGGAAAGGGTCCCCTTATCGAACTGTTCATCAGTGGTCTGGAACCAGGCGGATTGCATATAGCTAATATCGACGGTGAAGCTTTTCCCCTCGGACCACGGACGGTATTCTCCATCCACAACACTATAGGAGGCAGCTCTCCACCAGTAAGTTTGCCCGTTCGTTAAAAGCCCTTCAGACTGGCTGTTTACGGTATATGAGCATGTTCCGATACCCTCGGGCATCGGGGGTACAGGAGAAAAACCAGTGGTGTTCAGGCGGCTCTCAATAGTAGCGACAGGGGAGGAAAAATCTGCGTCATTATCCCATTGCACTTGGAAGTGCAGGTTGCCGCCGGCGGCATCATCCGGTACTTCCCACTCGAGAGTGGGAGCTCGTGAAGCAGCGCCGTTCCCTATCTTCTCGTTATCAAACGGTCTAAGGGTGGTTATATCAAACGGCAGAACATCTATCATCGCCTGGAACATGACGAAATTATGCTTGGTAACTGTAAGGGCAAGCTGCCCTGCTGTCGCCGGATTGACGTTTATCGTTGCATGTCCGCTGGCATTAGTATAGGCTACTCCCTGTGTTTCCCCCTCTTTATATCCGCAGACAAGAGCGTTTCCAATAGGACCCATAGCGCTTGCTGAATTCACGGTTATCTCAAGGTTCTGTGTCCCAGTATAAATAGCTGTGGGATAGGAAACTGACATTTCTTGCGGAACCGCAGTGTAAATATCAAAAGCCGGGTCACCTTGAATGTTGTACATTTCGTAGTATCTTTTCGTATAACCAGAACCCCCGTAATGGTCATAGAGTTCTTTCTTAGCACTATTGGTCATTCCGGAAAACCATGTAAGCCCTGAATCGAACAGCGCATCGAAGAACCTTCGCTGGAGTATATCATCCTCGTCCCAGAGAGAAGTAACTGATGAACCCCAAAAACCAAGAGCTCCTTTGGAAGCGGTCCTGGCCCACGCCTCGCCGAAGCTGGTTGATGAATAATCAAAGTCCCCGGTCAAGCACGAATGACTGCATACAAGGGGGAATTTGTTATTATTGCTTAGGGCGTTGATATCATCTATGTCGAAAGACGGACCACCCCACGCTGTCTCACTCCCGTGACCGGTATAAACAACAAGCGTTCTCCCGTTATTAACTGCCGCAGCTACACCAGTACCTGAATGATAATAATAATAAAGAGAATCACAGGTCATTCCATAAGACCTTGCCTTCGCCATAGAGTAATTGTTTGTAGCTTCAGCTACACCATGATAGCTGCCGTCATCAGAAGCCATGAAATAGGCGTTGTCAAGCCATCCCGTGCCAGCAGGGAAACTTCCCTTCTCGTAATTCATTATTTTATTCGCCATAGTTGCTGCCTGGGTTGCTGTACTGACCGAAAACCTGCCCACTCCTACATCCGGAAAGTAGTCAGTTCCCTGTAAATTAGAATAGTACAAATCAGTAGCAGGATTATTAGCTTCCGTTCCAGTATAACAATCGATGTTCGATGTATTCCCTACAAGAAGTACGAACGAAGGAGGAATACCCCAGGTATCATAAGCGTTCTGGATGTATGATTTTACCTGCGATGTGGAACTGCCTCCAACCTCGCTTATATTTGCAACCGTAACATAGAATCCCTTCTGGGATTTCCATTCAGCAAAATTCTGGATACTTGTTTCAAAGGCATTCGCGGTAATTATAAGGTAGCCTGCGGGTGAAGGGACAACGTCCAGAGTGGCGAAGGTCGAATGGTTTATTACACCTCTTGCCAATATACGTTCAAAGTAGGGACAATAGTATCTTCGGTGCATCTTAGCAGTCAAAGGTTGATCCCCATTCACAAAATCTATTTTGAGTTCGATAGTTTTCAGGACTTGCACCCTGCCCTGAATAGGATTATACTTTACCGGATTGATCTCGAGTAGAGCCAATTCATGCCCTCTCACATTGGCTATCTTATTGATTGATACATACTCCCCAGGCTGGTATATATCGCGGGAATAAGCTTCCTGGTCGTATGCAAACTCAATGTTTTTTTCCGCGCCGGGTATTTTTGGAACAGAAGGCTGAACCGGATATATAGAATTACTATATCCTGATCCCGCTAAATCCTTTGTCTCAATATCTATATACTTAGTTTCAATCTGGAGATTTGCGTTATAAGGAATCTCGATAATCCTTCGATATACAGGTAAATCAGGGGATCCGATGTCAGTTCCTACCCCACAGCCGGGTATCGAAACACGAACGAACGTTCCTTTTTCCGCTTCTTCATTTTCAAAAATTACATCATGGAACTGTACCTGTAGGGTTAATTGTTCTTTGGTAGATTCAAGTACTTTAGCTTCGGAATATTCTAAAATTGTATTCTGATGAATTATTTGGTTTGAATAGGAGAAATTGACCGAGATCAGGAACGCGAAAACAAATACAAACGCAGCTTTAAATCTCATTTTAACACTCCTGAGTAGAATTTATTCAATTTACGACATATTCATTTAATTAAATAAGAATTTTAATTAAGTCAACTTTTTAATTATTAAAGTTGGGAGTGAAATAATCTTCGAGGATATTAACAAAACTGAAAGGAACCGTTGTTATTTTCAATGGTCTTTTCTTTTATCCCTATACATTCTTTTATCTGCAATATCGATAAAATTCTTTAACTCTTCTTCATTCTCAGCGGTGGCATAACCAATAGCGAACTCAAGAGGATAAATGATCTTGTTTTTCCTAACCCATTTTTTCTTTTTATTTTTTACATCTTTCATAAGTTTATCTATCTTCGCCAGCTGTCTTCCGGTGAGAAATACCGTAAATTCATCCCCACCCCAACGGATAATCAGTTCTTCTTCAAATATTTGCTTCAGGTATTCGGCAGTTTTGATAATAATATAATCCCCAGCAGTGTGCCCATAGGTGTCATTGATCTCCTTGAGATTGTTCAGATCTATCATAATAATACCAACATTTTCATTTCTTGCGATAACCGATTTAGCTTCAGTTCTAAGAAAATCTTCAAAGAACTGGCGGTTATGCAGACCTGTTAACCTATCAGTGACTGCCTGTTCCTGGAGTTTCTGATGCAGCTTAGACCTTTCTATTGCGCAGGCAACCTGGTGCGCCAGAATAGTCAAAAACCTTAAATCTTCATCCGAAAAGTGATAGAACTTATCGCTTTCTGCGTTCAAAACACCAATAACTTTACCATCCGCTATCATGGGAACTGCAAGTTCAGAGCGCACTTTTTCGTTCACGGTTACATAACGGTTGTCCTTAAAGACGTTCGGTACATTGATCGGCAGTCCCAATCTTGCTACCCAACCGATAATACCTCTATCCGCTGTTTCTTCAGCGTCTTTCAAATTATCGTCAGTATAACCAAGAGACGTTTTGATACGATACCTTTTATTAATCGGGTCAACAAGGATTACCGCGCAGTATTGCGCCCTTAAGTCTTCGGTCATGATCCACAGTACGCGTTCGAACAGAGTATCGTATTCAAGAGTAGAAATTAAAAGTGTAGAGGTTTCACATAAAGACGAGTTTTCATATTTCCGCCTTTCTATATCCCTGGAAAGGCGCTTATTATCCACTGCGATACCCAGGAAATTGCCGATAAACATATATAGATCAGACAGCAATTTATCCACTTCTCTCAATTCTTCAGTATATAGGTGTATAAATCCCAGGACTTTTTCACTGGAGATCAATGCAACGTTTATGAATCCGTTTATATCCAATTTATTAAGTATCGCATAGGGAGTTTTATCCAATTCCCGCCACGAATTCAGGTCAAAAAACCTGACCTCGGTATAATCCATAACCAGTAAGTGTATAGGGGGTCTTTCAGCCTCGTCGTTTATCCTTTCGATGAACTCTTCAGGCAAATTGGATGCACCCCTTAACTGAAGAAAATTGCCTCTCTCGATCAGATAAGCCCCCCCGGAAACAGCCCCGATATCTTCAACGAGTATTCCAATGCACTTATCCAGCATCTCCTCGAGATTGTATGGCTTCTTGACCACTTCGTTAAGCTTGTTAAGCAATACAGTCTTCCTGTTATGGAATTTGATCTGCTCTTCAAGCTTGTTTAGTCTGATTTTTTGGAATTCTAATTCACTCATATACTTATTTTATAATATACTTAACCTTTTAATTTGAGAAGTCCCAGGGCTTTGTCTACAATATTGTTTGCCGTTAAGCCAAAAAACTCCATAAGTTTGTCCGGAGAGCCCGACTCTCCAAAAACATCATTGATACCAATGAAATCCATTGGTACCGGGCAATTACGCACTACAACTTCCGCAACCGCGCTTCCCATTCCACCCATTAATTGATGTTCTTCTACCGTTAAAATAGCTCCTGTCTCTTTTGCTGCCTTTATTATCTGCTCAGTGTCAATCGGCTTTATCGTATGAAGGTTCAGCACTCGGGCTTCAACACCTTTTTCCTCAAGAGTTCGCGCAGCCTTCAAGGCTTCGTATGTCATTGCTCCACATGCAATTATAGTAATATCATCACCGGACCTGAGTTCGTTCGCCTTCCCGATTATAAATGGATCGTCCTCTCTTGTGAGAACCGGGACTGCCGCCCTCCCGAACCGAATATAACATGGACCATCGCAACTCTCAACACTTGCTATAGTGGCTTTTTTTGTCTCAACATAATCCGCAGGGCAAATTACGGTCATTCTCGGGATGACTCTCATGAGTGCTATCTCCTCCAGAGCCTGGTGGGTTGGTCCATCAGCTCCAACGGATATTCCGGAATGCGATCCCCCGATCTTTACGTTCAGATTAGAATAGCAAATAGTTGTCCTTACCTGCTCCCATGCTCGCCCAGAAGCAAAGATACTAAACGTAGCAAATATTGGTATTTTCCCACAAAGCGCTAATCCGGCTGCGGTCCCAACTGCATCCTGTTCGGCAATCCCCATGCTGATGAACCGGTCCGGAAATTTCTCCCTGAACCAATTCGCGCGTGTTGAATCAGTCAAATCCGCTGAAAGCACTACTACATTCGAATACTTCTCGCCTAAAACAACTAATCCTTCACCAAAGCCATCTCTAGTAGGTTTCTTGTTCAGCTCCATTAATCCTCCAAACATGCCTTTAATTCATCGACCGCGCATTCCGTTAACTCCCCAGATGGAGCCTTCCCATGCCAGCACGCTTCGTTTTCCATGAATGAAACACCCTTCCCCTTTATGGTCTTTGCTACTATCACCGTAGGTTTTCCAGTTACCTTTTTTGCGTCAGCAAAAGCATTCAGTATCGCTTCAATATCATGACCGTTTATGTTAATTACATTCCAGCCAAAACTCTCGAACTTCGAATCTATCGGATATGGATTCATGACCTCCGAAACATGCCCATCTATCTGAAGATCGTTATTATCAACTATCGCGCATAGATTATCTAACTTATAGTGAGGAGCAGTCATAGCGGCTTCCCAAATCTGCCCTTCCTCGATTTCACCGTCGCCCATAATACAGTAAACCCTGAAATCCGCTTTGTCCATTTTCCCCGCTATTGCTACGCCATTCGCGATAGACAATCCATGCCCCAAGGAACCTGTAGAGACCTCTATTCCGGGTAGTTTTTTATCCCTGCCTGGATGCCCCTGCAACCTGCTCCCCATGCGTCTTAACGTTGCCAATTCAGATTTCTCGAAATATCCGCTTTCCGCAAGAGCAGCATATAATGCAGGACACGCATGCCCCTTTGAAAGAATCATTCTATCCCTGTTCTCCCAATGCGGTCTGGAAGGATCATGATTCATTTCGTTAAAATATAAAACAGCTATGATATCCGCTATCGACAATGAACCACCTGGATGACCACTGCCAGCCTTATTTAGCATATCAATAATACTCAATCTGATCAAGTTTGCTTTCTCTTCCAAATCCTTGATAGATGAAATTTTGTTCATAAAATCTCCAAAATGATTTCAATAAAAAAACTTCAGTTTGCTTGCAACTTATTAATTTATATCAATCACAACCAGTCCCATTTCTTTAAAAAGAAATATTATTCTTTCAATTTATAATTTTTTATCTAATTTGTCAACTATTTTACAATATTTATTTGAGAAAAATTACTTTCCTTGTAATTCTATTATCCTGGTTCTTAAATCCAACCGAAACAAAGTAAATTCCCGCGCTTACTTTAGAATCGTCCATGTTTTTACCATCCCAAACTATATACATCTCTGGATGAACCATTCGATTAGAACGAGTATATACTACATCACCCAGCAAGTTGAATATTTTCAGGGAAAATTCATCTCTTTCTGGATTCGTAATCTTTATATTCAACTTACTATTAAATGGCGTTGGATACACATTTACAGAAAATGATACGGGTATTTTCGGTTCCTCTATATCAACTGTACCTCTTCCGTAGCAGCCCGTTCTCTGGAAATTTCCCCTATCCGTGAACCATGGAGCTCCACCGGTAATATGACCGTTCAACTGCCATATATATAAATGTGAATCCCAGGAAGGAATCAGCACTTCAAAAAGGCTGTCATTATTGAGGTCAGCTATTGTTGGGGTTGCGAGAACAGTATATCCGGTTTCCAGCGGGAATCCGGAAAGAGGCTCTCCATACTGCGAGTATCCCATGATCTCATAATCGAATGCGCACAGGATGTCATAATCTCCGTCACTGTTAATGTCCGCGACACACGGAGCCGCCCAGAAATCGGTCGAAACATAGACAGGCCATCCATCCAAGATCTCCCCATCAGGGGAAATTATAGCTAGCCCGTTTGTTCCCGCAACCACGATCTCGCACCTGCCATCATAATCGAAATCCGCTAAAGCTGGTGATGTCGTGACAGCAGATGGAAAATCCACCGCGTGAACAGGAAATCCATCGAGAACTTCGCCCCTGTAATTGAACGCATATACGAAATCTCCTTCGGCGCAAAGCACTATTTCCTTTGTATCCTCATCGTCGTCAAGGTTCCCGATGGCTGGTGATGAACCGCCGTATCCATCTATGCTTATCGGCCATCCTGAAACGTAGTCCCCCGTGATCTTCCAGGCATATACAGTCCCCCGACTTGAAGAATTCTTGTTGCCGCAAACGACTATCTCCATTTCACCGTCATCATCGATATCCCCAACTGCCGGCGACGAGTATGTATTACCAACAGCCGAATCAAACGAATAATGCGCGAACAAACCTGGAGGCGTTGAACCCGGCAGGAATGGTTCTCCATTGTGGTGCCATACATAAAGGTCGCGGTGTTCAGTAGCTACCAATATCTCAAGGTCCCTATCGCCATCCAGGTCTTCCACAACGGGACAGTTTAAGGTTGGGAAGCTTATTTCCTGCGGCCATCCCTCAACAAGCTCACCTGTCATCTCCCACGCAAAAACCTTCCAGTCGCTCCCCCTCGATACCACGACCAGCTCGGGATTGCCATCGTCGTCGATATCCCCGATCGCCGGCGAAGCCCACGATTCCAAACCACTTGCGGTTACAAATGGATCAACAAGTGTAGATGTGCTGTCGAACAACTCCCACCCGTTATAGTAAAACGCGTACACTTTCTCAGAATGAGTCGTCAGAAAAACCTCAAGGTAACCATCCCCGTCAATATCCGTAAGCGCGGGAGCTCCGCTTATCGAAACGCTGCTTGCTACTTTTATTGGCCATGGATTGAAGAAGGGGTAGGAAGTCCACCCCGCTATTGGACCTAAAGGTGAGCTTTCGTTCATATTGCTGTCAACGGCAGTAATTTTGTAATAAAATAAGGACCGCTCAGGTAACGGATAATCCTGGTAATATGTACTGTACAGCAGCGGTGCGGAGACAATTCTATGAAAAATCCCCGTACTATCCTCGCTCCTGTATATATAATAACCATAAGAGGATACACCGGCTGAAGGATGCCAGAAAATATTGATATGATCTACACCGGGAACCGTCCACATGGTTTCAGGCATCGCAGGGTTTGTTAAAGTGAGGTACCAGATGAATTCAAGGTCATAGACAGTCAAAATTTTAATCGAGAATTCTACATCGCCTCCGGTATATTCTTCGCTTATTCTCAGAGGAAAATTCAAAGTTGTTGACTCGAGATAATCAGTGTTCAACACTCCGATTGAGTCCGCAATGATCTCAATTCCAGGCGTGAAATTCGTTAGTCGAGCCCCATAACTGCGAAAATCGCCCTTGCCGAAATTAGTGAATGAAAACTGCAGTGCTCCTACCTCTCCGGGTTCCGGAACGCCATCGTTATCCCCGCTAACTGAATCATTGAACGCGGTCAGAATATGCACAGGCTGTGGAGCAAAAGCCATAAACTTTACAGTATCTACCCAATCACCTTCAGTTGAGTGCATATTAAAACTTATATTCATTGTTTTTCTTCCCTCGAAATCCACCGGTACGAAACCTATAAGACTATCATCGAATTTCACAGAATCATCAATATCCACGTATCCAAAGTGCACAACACTATCAACAAAGATTAGGTCTTCACTCCTTGCAATAACCTGGAGATCTGTACATTCACCTCCCCCGTTATTATGTATCCAGCCAAGGAGACTAACTTGCTCTCCAAGCTCAATAAGATCATCACCGTCCCCTATTGACTCGACCTCGTTGAAACTTGAAACCTCCAGGTTAGGCTCGCTTGTAGTTGAAATATAAATTGTATCAACGTATGGGATAATTCCGTTCCCGGTAACGGCATAGATCAAATAATCCTCATCGGTAAGGTCCACGCTGAAATCCGCTAAACCGAAGGCGTTAGTGGAATCACCAGCTATCCTTCCTTCTGAACTGTAAATCACGACCAATGCTCCCTCAAGTGGATGCTCGATAGTATCCGTTACAAATACAGTGAATATTGTATCAGATATGTCGATCGAATCAGGGATGGTAATAACGGTAACTGCTCCGGGGGAGTCCATCCAAACCCGCATCATCGGGTAACCTGTAAGCGCGGGTATATAACTGAAGTATTGCCTGAACGGCATTTCGCTGATCAACCAATAAAATGCTTCACCGAGGGTATGGTCATTACCGTTCAAGACTCCCCTGAAGAAAACGGAATCCATGGCTAATTGACCTGTCCAGGCGGTTCTCGTATTCCCAACAAATGAAAGACCGCCACCATCCGGGTTAGCTATCCAGTGCTTTGCGACATTGTCAGCGTCGATAGCATTTACATCACATGAGAATGAATAAAACAACCCTGGGAAGTAAGGCGCGTTTGTCAGTTCGTCAGCATCTGAGATGGATATTCCGCCCCCACCTATCTTCTGACCCATTCCAAGAACATACCGGTTACCATGGTCTATGTGATTGATGACATTATATCCCATATTTAAACGTTCGATAAAAGCTTCCTTCGAGAGCTCTTCATCACCTCTGCTCTCTACAGGATGAGCATATAACTTGTAAACATCAGCGAATTCCTCGATAGGTAAACCCGTAAGCATATTCTGTTTAAAGAGTGGTCCTATCATATCGCTTCCATCGTGGGATAACGCAGAAGCTGCAAAAAGCCATCTATTCAGATATTCAGGAATAGGATGGAACCGGTAATCGTGCAGCTTATCTAAAAATACTCTCAAATCTCTCCTGGTATCCAATCCAATTCTACCGCAGAAAAGCTCAGGAATAACATCATCCATAGAATCACTATCACCATAATATTCGTTACGATTATAATTCCAATCCCCATCGAGGGCTGCGTAATAAAGGTCGGTAGGAACATCCAGCCAGCCTCCTTCTGGATCATAAATATAGGCTATTCGAGTCGGCAACTGAGGATGATCCCCCACTAAAACCAGGGAAGTAATGCCCCAAAACTCATGGGCATCCTTGATAAACTCCCTGATAGATTCAGCGATATCCGAACCCCAATAATAAGCCGTTATCTCTGAGACCGTTACAATGACCGGTATCGATCCCCAGATGTACTCCTGCGAAAAATCCGAAACCTCGGGCAATAAACTGTCAGTTACTATTATGAGAATATCCGCCGGGTCATCCTCAATATGGGGTGGAAAAGAATTGAACCGCTCCGTTAAGTGTGTGACCATAGGCATTACAGCAGGTGAGGGATAAAAACGATCAAGGTCTTCGGTATTTGTAATATGGCTCTCAAGAAACCGTCTTACTAAATTATGGGAGTACTGTGTCATCTTCAAAGGAACCGAAATGTCCGGATTATCAGCAGTCAGTTGAATTTCAATATCAATTTCCGGGCTGAAATAAAGCTTATGCTCTTCCGGGTAATAATTAAAAGGGCAAACCAGCAAAGTCACTACGTGCACTCCATTTGAATAACCCTCTCTCCTTAAAACTACATTTTCCTCTGGATGGAACCTGTTTTCCTGCCGCTGCTCAACAGAATTTGAAAAATCCAATCGGTATGATGGTCTCGATGATAATTCATAATCACCCTCAAGCTCAAATCCCTGGGTCTCTGTATATATATGTTCAATCCTTGTCTTTGGCGGTAAAACAAGGTGTATTACCTTCCATGGCAGATCAGGACTCCCATCAATGGACATCGAAACACACCCCTTAAATTCAACTTCATAGGTATTGTCTTTATCAGTTAAAATGATTTCATCAGCATCGAAGTGTAATGAATAATTGAAAACCTCGCCGTATAAATCCGCTACAGTCATAACGTTCAAAATAAAAACCAGAAAAACAAACGGCATGATGTTTATATGTTTGAAATAAGGCATTATTTTCTCGCTTTCATAATTACCTTCAATTTTCCTTTTTGGCATAAAAGATATGTGTCCTATAGTATAGTTAAATATTCTAAATATCCAATTAATTTTTCCCAAATCTCTATTTTCATTATCTCTGTTTTTCCAATTGTTTGATTCAATACTATTCACTCCTCATTTGTCAATAGTCAATTTCCCTCTTTCAATCCCATCTGTGAAATCGTTCTCCATCTGTGTTATCTGTGTCTGCCTCTTCATTTGTCATTAGTCATTTATCATTTACTACAGCCATCCTTTTTTCCTGTATTCTCCATGCACAATTGCGAGTGACCGTTCCGGCGCATGCTGGGTTCTCACCCACTCCAAACCGAAACTGGCTATCTCTTCCATTCTTTTTTTATTGTTCAATAACTCAACTATTTTTTGCTCCATATTGTTCTCATCGATATTAATGAAAGGGTGATCGCCCAGGAATTTTTCATAATCCGGTTTCAGTGTAACCAGGGTGGGGATACCCATTGCAAGCGCTTCCAATCCACTTATCCCGTAACCCAACTCGCCAAGTTGATCGACAAACAAGTGACATGTGGACTTAAGTTCAATAGCTTTATTCAATGGTAAATTTTCTATCAATATGGTTTCCGTTCCGTGTTCTTTTTCGATCTTTCTGAGTATATCCAAAATAATATCCGATCCTTTCGCTCCCCTGCTTGTTGGAGAATGCCCTATGCGTATCTTGTTGTATTTCGCGTTGTTGCCTATATAATTGGAAAACTTCCCGCTCTGGAATGGAAAAGGAACATGAATAGCTCTGGGGTGTAGGTAAATGTGATCGAATTCCGAAACGAAAACTAGCTGTGATAAATCGTCAATTTCCTTAATAACTCCGCGCGTACGAAGATCGCTTCCATAGTAGAAACTAACCAATTTCTTATTTCTATCCGCCCATTCTAGAACGTATTTTCCCGACCGTAAAAACCCGGCACCACCATCGAGAACGACAATATCAGCTTTATCAAGTAAATCAAGAACGCTTTTTTTACGAACAATTTTCCTCCAGACAAGGTCTCTAAGATCTACGATCATTTTTTGAAACCAGTTTGCCGGTTTCCATACCGGTGGAATATCCCCTGTTTTATTCCTGACGTTCGTTATTTTTTTTCCGGCATAGCTCCGGTATAGATTCGAAACCGAGTCTTTAATAAATGGCAGATTCAACGTTATATCCTCCGGATAGGAGAAAGAACTTGGAATTTGAGTTACCAACCTGGAATCAAAACCAAGTTGACGTTCCGTCTCCATATAAATGTATGGGAGGTTCGCGGCGTTTATCGGAGCGATATGTAATATTTTTATCATATACGTTTCATTTGTTATACAAAGATTAATAT
>JAFGQG010000126.1 GCA_016935765.1 bacterium | reverse complement strand
GTTAAGAGAAGTTCGAAATGGAGATGTTCAATATTCATCAAAAGGAACGATCACCTGGGATGGGAAGGATAGCGAAGGGAATGTGGTTACTAATGGAGTGTATATCTATATCATTCAAGCTGATGGGAGAATTATTTGTAATGGGACGGTGTATTTAGTAAGATGAGGAAACACTGAGACACGGAGTCACGGAGAAATGATCACGAGAGAGAACCAGGGAATCCGGAACTAAGAAAGAAAGTCAAAAGTCAAAGGTAAAAAACCAAAGGTCAAATAACATAAAAGAAACAAAGAAAAGAGAAAAAAATACATATTCAGAAACAAATCTGTACCGCAACCGTTTGACTCTCCGCGTTCCCAGTTGCAACACCTTCCGATGGATGCCGGGTATAGGCACAATATTTAATCACGGTATCGCTGCCCTAGCGACTATATTCACATGGATTGTCCTATCCCCATAGGCGGTATGACCCGTTGTGGGAGTTAAAAACTGGAACCACAAACCCACAGTATCAGGGGGTTCGTATTGCATATCAAAGCCTTCCGGACCAAACGTTTCTGGTGTCGACCATCTGTGAGGTGTGTAATAGAGAAAATCATCGATAGCGGTATATGAAGCGGGTGCTAAATTCTGGAATCGTGCTCTCAACGAAAACTGGTCGTCTTCGGGATTCAAACCAGGTTCCCAACCGGGGCAATCGATTATCGCAAGCCCGAGGTCTATGAAGGTGGTCGATTCATTTCCTACCATCACGTGTTCGCTATCCGCCATGGAACGCGTTTCCCCGAGATTCATAGTGTCGAGGAACCAGGTGGTGTCTGAGACCCAGATTGAAATAATATGCGCGGCTGGTCGATAATAAGCCACAAATGTGCTGCCCCCCGCTACTGTTACTAATAATGATCCGGGATTGGTGAAGCCAGTGGACCATGCAAAAAAATTGTACAGCAGATCGGGGCAGTTATCTGTGTCCGAGACCGAGAAGTAGCCCTCCCAGGCTTCTTCCAGCCAGAATTCCTGCTCTACGGACTCGGTTCCATAAAAAGTGTCGTTTTCAGTGGCGGAGTTTATCGCCAGCCACCCGCAGGAATCGACGGGTGGATCCTTTCTCACGATCACCTGGTATTTGTAATCGTAGAAGGCGGTCAAGGTACACGGTTCCGCTATAGGGTAGGTTAAATGTAATGGAGGCAATCCGTCAGACCACTCAGTGAACACCCATGCTTCCCCAATATCGACTGTGTCTATAGTGGAAGCTTCAATGCTATGCACGCTTCCATGGTCCCACCACCTCTCCTGGTGGGTGCTTGCGTATCCCATTATTGTATCTCCGTCCAGGGCGATCAGACCGAACCTGTTCGTTGTCGGGTTTTTAGCAATCGTGCAAAGATGCTGTAAGGTGTAGAGGGCGGTAAAGGTATCGGGTCCAGTAATCGGAGTTGTGAAATGATAATCCAGGGTATCTAATCCCCCTGAGTAACCAGTAAGCAAGTACCGGCTGAAACTGTTGATGTAGTCTGGCGTACTCCCTTCAGTGAGGTGTATGCTCGCGGAGTCCCACCAGAATTCCTGCTGAACTGATGCGGGTCCCCAGAAGGTGTCGATGTCTATGAAGAAAAACCCCAATGTGTCGAGTATTGGGTCTTTTCGTATAACCACAGGGAACTGGGCTACATAATGGGCGATGAAAATCTCCGGACGCATTATAGGTGAGGTGAAATGGCTTCTCTCACCAACATCGGACCAGTGTTTGAAATTTAACTTTTTCAGTGAATCCACTGAATCGGTTTGCGAAACTGATAGCAGGTGAACGGAGCCCTCAGCCCACCAGTATGATTGGGAGTCGGAATCAGCCCCAACGAATACTGCAGTATCTATGGTCAGGGTACCGAGAGTGTCGCTAATTGGGTCTTTGCGGACGGTGCAAAAATATTCGCTTGCGACATTGAACTGGGCTACGAAGATAGTATCCCCAGTACCTGGGAATACCCAGTGAGAGGTATCACCCCCGTCGTCCCAGCTTACGAAGTCGGATAAATATCGGGTTTCTCCAACAGCGAAAGGGTTTGGAGGGTAGTCCACACCGATTAGTATCGATTCGCCTGGAGCTATGAAGGTTTGGTATGGTGCGGGGTATTTTACGTAGTTGACCAGTACTGAATCAGGTATTTCTGGGTGCAGGTCGGTTGTGACCACGACTGCTCCGATTATTCTTTGAGAATATATACCCGGGAAGCCGTTGCATCCGGGGTTTCCATTACTTCCTTCGCCGTTATTGCTGCCCCCTTCGCCGCCATTTCCGCCGTTCAGATAGACATTACCTTCATTAACGTAGGATGATTCACTGTAAAAGATTTTGATTCTACCGCCTCCACCGCCGGCGCCACCGTCCCCGCCTGCGCCCCATGTTGAGCCCGGGTCCAGCATAATTTCGCCAAGGTCGCCGCCCCTTCCTCCTTCCCCGCCATTCGCGGAGATAACCGCCGTGGAACAAATAGTAATATCAGGTGAGTATATTAATATGCCTCCTCCTGAACCTCCACCGGCTCCACCGCCCCCGCCACCTGCAGCATCACCCTTAGCAAGTACCTGCGCTCCTGCTCCACCTTCTCCTCCATCCCCCCCTTTTGAACCATTAGCTGATATAAACCCGGATATATGGATGGAATCAGCCCTTAAATGTATTTTCCCACCACCATTTCCACCTCTACCTCCGGGGTATCCGGATGAAGCGCCAGGTTGAACTGGATTCCCGCTATTACCACCGCTTCCGGCGCCGCCGCCTCCGGAGCCCATAAAAATATCCACTCCGTCAGCAGTTCCATAAGTATATACTATTCCATCAGGGCAGCTACCTGAACCGGTACCACCTGATCCACCATCACCACCATAAGTTTCCATCAGGAAAATCCCCTGCCCTTCACCACCATTTGCTCCGTCACACCCTCCACCGCCATAACCTCCTCCACGGCCCCCGCCAGCGCCTCCACCGCCTGCCCATAACCTGTAGTCGAAAACTACTGTTTCATTACCCTCGCTCCCGCTGTCTCCAGGACAACCACCAGCATTTCCCTCACCAGCAATTCCCGGGTTTCCACCACCACGCAGAAATGATTCCGGAGGTGATGGACCACCATCCCCACCCATGTAGCCTGCGCCGTTAGCGTCAAGTACCCCATCAATAATAATAACGTTCGCCTCGATCTCTAAATTACCATAATCAACACTATCATGGTGTTTTACGTAAACTGTATCAATAATCCGAAAGGTATCAATACCCGTATGATGCCCTGCTATTGTATCCCCTGAATCAGGGGTCCAGTTCGAATCGCTATGATCGCCACCTTCAATTGGAGTCCAGCCCATTGAAGGGGATGCCATAAATGATAACAACATAATTAAAGCAATAGCTATATTTGTTATGCTAATATGTCCTTTTTCAAGTTCCATAAGCGCTGCCTGAAAGGTTTAAAAACCAATATTCAATTTTTTTAAATTATATTAAATATGCTAAAAAGCAAGTTATTTAATGGATAGAAGGGGCATTCTCGAACAGTATATCCTAAAGGAACTATTCTATTGAGAGTGATACCCTATGCTACAAATATGTCATCCCTAACGGGATTGCTGATAATTGATTATTGATAATTGACTATTTTCAATTCCCCACCCCAAGCGGTACGGGCACGCCAGTAACCTACCCCGTAAACGGAGATTTTTTGGAGTTGTAATCCTCTTTTTGTTTTTCATTGCTAATTGCTAATTGCTAATTGTTCACTGATTAATTGCTTTTAATTCCCAACCCCACCCAGGCGGTACAGGCACGCCAGTAACCTACCCCGTGAAACAATGAATTTTCAGGTTCTTTAAATTTGTTTTGATTCTTTTCTCCGTGGCTCCGTGACTCTGTGGTTTTCTTCTGTTCATTGTTAATTGATAATTTCTAATTTTCGCCCCCCTTTCTCCTCTCCCATAATCCGTCATTATTCATTTGTCATTTTTCCCCAACCCGCAACTATTTAACCCATACTGTCCAACCCATTAACCCTCTAACACCACGTTATATGATAATATATTACAACCACCCATTTTTCTTGTACCAATCCCAGGTTTCCTTTACACCATCTTTCAGTGAATATTGGGGTTTGAAATCCAATTCCCTTTTCACTTTGTCAGAGGAGTAATCCCATTCCGAAAGCAATTCCCTGATTTTTTGAAAGTTGATTACAGGTGGTTTTCCGGTAAAAAAGGATGAAATGGCGTTCATTATCGCGGCTGGGTAGAGAAAACTCCCGGGCACGTGAACTGTAAAACACTTTTTACCAGATGCTTCAGCTATCGTATCTGCGAAATACCTTAGCGTGGGAATAGGTTCAACCGCCACGAAGTAGGTTTTACCTATAGCTTCATCTTTTTTGATAACATGTAACAGTAAATCCGTCAAGTCTTTTATGTAAACTAGAGCGATTTTTCTGTCAGGATTCCCTACGTAAGGTTTTATGCGTCGGTTGATCATCTTAAAGTAGATGAACAGGTCCCGTTCTCCAGGGCCAAAGACAGCAGGTGGGTGGATAATGGTGACAGGAATCATATTCATAAAAGTCCTGGTGAATTTCTCTCCCTCGAGTTTGCTCATACCATAATCGGTGATTGGAGCCGGTTGTGTATCCTCGGTTAATGGTGTTCCGTGGGAGGGACCTATTGCAGCCAGGCTTCCGACGTAAACGAAGCGTTTCAAGTTTTTACACTCCTTTGCGCAGAGGGCAAGGAGTCGGGCAGTCGCCTCGGCGTTTACTTTCATAAATTTTCGCGGATCGCGGGTTTTTGTCAATCCTGCTAAATGGAAGATGTATTCAATGTCTGCCAGCTCACCATGGAGTAATTCAGGCAAGCAGATATCGCAGTAATTTATTTTTATTCTGTCGCAAGGCAGGCACGCGGTATTGGAACTCTCACGCGCAGTGATAGTGACATCGAAACCCTTATTTAATAACGAGTTAACGAGATGGCTTCCTATAAAACCGGTTGCGCCTGTGACGAGTGCTTTCATTATGGGGATGATCCCAACGATTATTTGGCTATTCGGCTTTCCGGGTAATCAGAAAAAGCCAGCCAACGTTTCAAGGATTGAAATGGATGGATGCCTGGATAGTATTCGACACTATTTTCAGCATCCATCCATTATTTTTCCAATTTTTAATTACGTTTTTCCTTGATCACAGCCTGCGCTGCAGCTAACCTCGCGATAGGTACTCTGTAAGGGCTGCATGAAACATCATTCAAACCTATCTTGTGACAGAATTCAACGGATGAAGGTTCTCCGCCATGCTCACCGCAAATTCCTATTTCTATATTAGGTTTCACGCTTCGTGCGTTATCCACGCAAATTTTCATGAGTTTGCCGACACCTGCCTGGTCGATCGCCTGGAATGGGTCTCTACTGTAAATCCCTACTTCCACGTATTTTTTCAGGAATTTACCCGCGTCATCTCTCGAGAATCCGCAGCCCATCTGCGTGAGGTCGTTAGTACCGAAGCTCATGAAATCGACTTCCTTTGCAATTTCATCCGCGGTTATTGCAGCCCTGGGAACCTCTATCATGGTGCCGACCCAGTAATCCTCGCCGCGCTTCAAGCCGAGTTCGCCGCCGACTCTATCGACTATCTCGGCGTTCAAAGTGAACTCCTTTACGTTGCCGATGAGAGGAACCTCGATCTGGGGTATAGCTTTGATGCTTTCATTCTTGCTCTCCACTGTGGCTTCAAGAATAGCCTTCGCTTGCATTTCAGTGATCTCGGGGTATTGTACACCCAGCCTGCAGCCCCGGAAACCAAGCATTGGATTGAATTCGTGCATCGATTCGATCAACTCCTTTAAGTGTTCCGATGAAACGCCAAGCTCCTGCGCAACCTGGTTTATATCCTTTTCATCCTTGGGAAGGAACTCGTGCAGCGGAGGATCCAGCAACCGAATGATAACGGGTAAACCGTCCATCACCTTGAAGATTCCCTTGAAATCTTCCTTCTGCATGGGCAGCAGTTTGTTCAGCGCTTTCTTTCTGCCTTCTTCCTCTTTGGAGAGGATCATTTCTCTAACTGCTTTGATCCTGTCGCCATCGAAGAACATGTGTTCTGTCCGGCATAGTCCAATGCCCTGTGCGCCAAAATCCCTGGCAACCCTGGAATCTTTTGGATTATCAGCATTGGTTTTGACTTTGAGCCTCTTGGTTTCATCCGCCCACTGCATCAACTTAGCAAAGCTTCCTGTCAATTGAGGTTCGATAGTAGGAACTTTGCCGAGCATTACTTCGCCAGTTGATCCATCAAGGGAAATATAATCACCTTCATTTATGACGTTATTATTTACGGAAAACAGTTTGTTGTTGTAGTTGACGTTAATATCGCCAGCGCCTGCGACACAGCATTTTCCCATTCCACGTGCAACTACAGCCGCGTGTGAGGTCATACCGCCGCGAGCGGTCAGAATACCCTGTGATACGTTCATGCCTCCTATATCTTCCGGGGAGGTTTCGACCCTGACCAGGATGACTTTTTCGTTCCGAGACGCCCAGTCTTCGGCATCCTCAGCTGAAAATACTACTTTACCGCTAGCCGCGCCAGGGGAAGCTGGCAACCCCTTAATGATCACATTCTTCTCTACAGTTGGATCGAACATCGGGTGAAGTAGTTGATCCAGCTGACCAGGTTCTACTCTCATTATTGCCGTTTCCTTGTTTATCAAACCCTCTTCTGCCATATCGACCGCTATCTTTACCGCTGCTGGTCCTGTCCGTTTCCCGTTCCGGGTCTGCAAAATATAGAGGATCCCTTCCTGAACAGTAAACTCGAGGTCCTGGACATCCTTATAGTGCTGCTCCAATTTCTCTTTGATATTGATAAGCTGATCATAGATACCGGGCATCTCGTTTTTCAGGTCCTGAATGGGACTCGGGGTTCTAATGCCGGCTACAACGTCTTCGCCCTGAGCGTTAAGAAGATATTCACCGTAGAATTTATTTTCGCCAGTTGCGGGATTTCGCGTAAATGCCACTCCGGTTCCGGAGGAAGTGCCCATGTTCCCGAAAACCATGACCTGAACGTTCACCGCGGTCCCGATGAGCCCGGTGATCGAATTAATTTCCCTGTATGTGACTGCTCGCGGATTGTTCCATGATTTAAAAACGGCGGTGATAGACTTCTCGAGCTGGAGTCGGGGATCGGTCGGGAATGCTTCGCCTGTCTCCTCTTCGTATAGCTTCTTATAGCGCATGCAGAGGTCTTTCATATCCTCAGTATTAAGATCGGTGTCCAATTTCGCGCCTATTTCATCCTTTTTCTTCTGGAATATCTCTTCATATTTCTCGTGCTCTATACCCATTACGACGTCACCGAACATGTTGATGAACCTGCGGTATCCATCCCAGACGAACCTTTCGTTGCCGGTACTCTTGATTAAGCCTTCAATGGTTCTTTCGTTTAAACCAAGGTTAAGCACTGTGTCCATCATGCCGGGCATCGATTGAGCGGCTCCACTTCTGACTGATACAAGCAGAGGTTTTTCTGAATCACCGAATCCCATGTCCATCAGGTCTTCTAATTTCTTCAGATTATCATCTATCTGGTTTTCGACTTCCTGTGGAATTTCACCTTCTTCCATGTAAACCTGGCACATTTCTGCGCTGATTGTAAAGCCCGGGGGTACCGGAATACCAATGTTGGTCATCTCAGCAAGGTTTGCACCCTTTCCGCCAAGGATGTTTTTCATAGTCGTGTTTCCTTCGGCTTTGCCGCCGCCGAAGAAGTAAACATACTTTTTACTCATTTCAATTTCCTCCTGAATATATTATTTCAAGTTCAATATTATTTCTCCGACTCCTAAAATTGAAGCCACAAACAAAACGGAGAATATAAGGATTATAGATTATATGACAAGAAAATTTTTTGCTAATTGTATATTAGATTAACTTTAATCTATTATCAGAAAGATATGACTGTTTAATTACAAATTTCTGGGTTTGTGAAATTAGGTGATTACGCCTGTCTCTTTAATTCTCTTAGCGCCGCAATCCCTTTTTAGCATTTCCTTCGCGGAGTTATCGGATGGCGGGTCAGGATAATCGCCATCGAAGCAGGCAGTGCAAAAGTCCACCTTTGGCAGCTCGTTTACGGAGAGCATTCCTTCTTTTTTCAAATAACCAAGGCTATCAGCGTCCAGGAACTGCCGGATCTGCTCTACTGAATACCTGGAGGCGATAAGCTCTTCCCTGGTTGGAGTGTCAATACCATAAAAGCAGGAGTGCTTAATAGGTGGAGAGGCGATTCTAAAATGGACCTCTTTAGCCCCCGCGTTGCGGAGCATCCTAACAAGTTTCTGGCTTGTTGTTCCCCTGACTATTGAGTCATCGACAGCAACAACCCTCTTGCCTTCAAGCACTTTCCGAACAGGGTTGTATTTTATCAGCGCGTCAGCATCCCGGATCTCCTGTACCGGCATTATGAAGGTCCTGCCGATGTAATGATTCCTTATCAAGCCGAATTCGAAGGGTATCTTTGACTCCCTTGAATAACCAAGCGCGGCGGTATTTGAAGAGTCAGGTACCGCAATGACGATGTCAGCATCCGCGGGATGTTCCCTCGCTAATTGTCTTCCGAAGCTCCTTCGGACCCTGTCTACATTTGCTCCGAAGATTATACTGTCAGGTCTTGAAAAGTATATGAACTCGAAGATGCACAGGGATTTTGGGTGATCTTTCGCAAAGGGGTAAAGTGATGTCATGTTCAGGTTGCGGTCAACGGTTACAACTTCGCCGGCTTCGACCTCCCTGATGTAGTCAGCGCCAATTATGTCGAAAGCGCAGGTTTCAGAGGCGAATATGATTGAATCACCCAATTTTCCGATATTCAGAGGCCTGAAACCCCACGGGTCTCTCGCGGCTATCATTACCTCAGGTGTTAGAAAGATGAGAGAATAGGCTCCTCTTAAATACTTTAACGCTTCGATTATCATGTTAGTAAGGTAATCGGTTTTCGCCCTGGCTATCAGGTGAAGGATGACTTCTGTGTCTGCAGTTGTCTGGAATATCGAGCCATTCTCCTCCATTTGCTTCTTAAGTGTGTAAGCATTTACAAGCGTTCCGTTATGGACAGCAGCGATTTTACCCATTTTGAAGTTTATTGAAATTGGCTGCACGTTATCGTAATTCGTGTCTCCAGCAGTTGAATAGCGGTTATGTCCGATAGCGAAATCTCCTTTAAGATTGTCCAGTATCTCGCTGTCTTTAAAGACTTCGTTAACGAGTCCCAATCCCTTATGCTGCTTGAAGCAGGTTCCGTCGGTAGTGACCATTCCAGCGCCTTCCTGTCCCCGGTGCTGAAGTGAATAGAGTCCTCTGAAGGTAAGGACGGCAGCTTTTGGAGAGCCTGCAATCCCAAATACTCCGCATTCTTCACGAAGCATGTCTGAATGGATTTGTGTTTTAAATTCTGCTGTTTTCATTGTTATCGTAGTAAGGCGCGTCCCAAACGGTATCCCTCAGGTTCATTTCAATCCTGCTTAACCGCCTCAGCCTTATCATTCTCTTTAAATTTTGGCAGATATTTCTCAAGGTATTCCTTGCTGATTCTCTTCAATTCCATTGTCGGAAAGACTGAAAGCAATTTCCAGCCCAGATCGAGAGTCTCGTCAATGGTGCGATTGGTGTATTCACCCTGACCAATATAGGTTTCCTCGAATTTTTCAGCAAAATTGAAATACTGTTTATCGATCGAAGTCAATGCGGTTTCGCCCAGGATGACTGCCAACTCCTGCGCCTGTTTACCACGAGCATAAGCGGCGTAAAGTTGATTGAATATATCATCGTGGTCTTCCCTGGTTTTGTCGGCTCCTACTCCCTTCTGGCGTAATCTTGAGAGCGAAGGAAGCACATCGATGGGAGGTAAAATGTTCTTCTTATGGAGCTGCCGTGAAAGAATAATCTGCCCCTCGGTTATATATCCCGTCAAATCCGGAATGGGATGAGTCTTATCATCTTCAGGCATGGTAAGGATTGGGATCATTGTAATCGAGCCGGTCTTTCCCTTTATCCTTCCAGCCCTTTCGTAAATAGTAGCAAGATCGGTATACAGGTACCCAGGGTAGCCCCTTCGACCAGGGATTTCTTTTCTCGCCGCGGAAACTTCCCTTAAAGCCTCCGAGTAATTGGTCATATCGGTCAGGATCACCAGGACATGCATGTCCTTCTCAAAAGCAAGGAACTCGGCAGTAGTAAGTGCCACCCGTGGAGTGGAGATACGCTCGATAGCCGGATCGTCAGCTAGGTTGAGAAACAATACTGCTCTTTCGAGAGCGCCGGTCCGCCTGAATTCTTCATGAAAGAATTCAGCTTCCTCGAAAGTGATGCCCATTGCGCCAAAGACGACCCCGAATTGTTCCTCGGTGCCGAGAACCTTCGATTGCCTGGCGATCTGCGCCGCAAGCCTGTTGTGTGGAAGCCCGGACCCGCTGAATATGGGCAGTTTTTGGCCCCTAACGAGAGTGTTCAAACCATCGATGGAGGAAATGCCCGTCTGAATGAACTCCGAAGGGAATTCCCTCGCGCAAGGGTTGATCGGGTTCCCATCTATGTTAAGCTTGTCCTCCGGGATTGTTTTAGGACCATTGTCGATCACCCTTCCTAAACCGTCAAAAACCCGACCGAGCATGTCTATCGATACGCCTAATTCAATACCTTTTCCCAAAAACTTGACCCGGCTGCCGAAAACGTCCACACCCGCAGAACCTTCAAACAACTGAACGAGGGCAATATCGCGGTTAACCTCCAACACCTTGCCGCGCCGTCTCTCCTCATTGGGAAGAATTATCTCAACAAGTTCGGCATAAGTTACACCTTCAACATCCTCCACTAAAATCAGAGGACCGGTTACATCTCTGATAGTCATATATTCCTTAAGCATTTTTATCACCTTCTTTATATAATTTGTAAATTTGTCTTCAGACTATGCACGTTTTATTGCCGTTGTTTCTGAATAAGGTCCTCCATTATGTTCTTAACCTTTTCCCTCAAAGCGTCAATTTTATCTATCTCATCCTCGTGTATGTACTTCGCTCGCGCGATTTCCTCTCGAATGTCGTTGGAAGCGATCGTATCGAAGGGGACTCCTTTTTCGAGCGCTTTTTTTGCCTCATCGCCAAATTCCAAAACAAGCTTGAGCAATTTATACTGCTTCCCCGTCGAACAGTATGTGTCGATTTCATGAAAAGCGTGCTGTTGGAGGTAATCTTCCCTGATGGATTTGGCGATCTCGAGTATCAATCTATCTCCGTGGGCAAGGGATTCAGCGCCCACCAAACGGACGATTTCTGAGAGATCCGCTTCCTGCTGGAGAATTTTCATAGCCTCATCCCTCATCGGAATGAAGTCGGTACCGATCTCCTTATCGAGATATTCTTTTATGTTATCATAGTAAAGGGAATAGCTATTTAGCCAGCTTATTGCGGGGAAATGTCTCTGGTACGCAAGGTTATCCTCGAGGCTCCAGAACACACTAACCACTCTAAGAGTTGCTTGTACTACCGGATCTGAAAGGTCGCCGCCGGGAGGGGATACTGCTCCGACCGCTGTTAGTGTACCCTCTCTCTTATCCTCCCCAAGGCAAATTGTGCGCCCGGTCCTTTCATAAAATTCTGCTATCTTCCTGCTGAGATATGCTGGATAACCTTCTTCACCCGGCATTTCCTCAAGCCTTCCGGAAATTTCCCTCATGGCTTCAGCCCACCTGGAGGTGGAATCCGCCATCAGAGCGACCGAATAACCCATATCGCGAAAATATTCCGCTATAGTGATACCGGTATATACGGAAGCTTCTCTTGCAGCAACCGGCATGTTCGAAGTGTTTGCAATCAGAACAGTTCTTTTCATCAGGGGCTCTCCACTATGCGGATCTATAAGTTCCGGAAATTCCATCAATACATCGGTCATTTCATTGCCGCGTTCTCCACAGCCTACATATACGATGATCTCCGCGTCTGCGTACTTCGCAAGCTGATGCTGTACAACAGTTTTCCCCGACCCGAATGGTCCGGGTATACACGCGGTCCCACCCTTACCAACAGGGAAAAAAGTGTCCAGGACTCTCTGTCCCGTGGATAGAGGCTGCTTGGGTAAAAGCTTCTCCTTTACCGGTCTCGACCTCCTTACCGGCCACCTCTGAACCATCTTTAACTCTACCTCATCACCATCAGGACTCTTAAGTAAACCTATAACTTCCTCGATAGTGAATTCCCCATCCTTAATGTCCGTGATTTCGCCTTCTGTGCCGGGGGGAACCATTATCTTATGAATAACGATCGGTGTCTCCCGAACCTCTCCAATTATATCCCCGCCTATAACCTTATCACCCTTCTTTACTGTCGGTTTGAACCCCCATTTCTTCTTTATATCCAGCGGAGGAGCGCTTACCCCTCTCGTGATAAAATCTCCAACATTGTCCTTGATAACGTCCAGAGGGCGTTGAATGCCATCATATATCGACTCTATCAAACCCGGTCCCAAATTAACCGAGAGTGGTGCGCCTGTCAGGAAAACCGGATCCCCGGGACCCAACCCGCCAGTCTCCTCGTAAACCTGTATGGAAGCTAAGTCACCATGGAGCTCTATGATCTCCCCGATCAGCCGGTGTTCACTCACCTCCACAACATCAAACATCTTGGCACCCTTCATGTTCTCAGCTACCACAAGAGGACCCGATACTTTCACAATTCTGGCTTCACTCATGCTATATACCTCCAATTATATTCTAATTTCTAACCAATCACTCGGTTTGGTTTTAGAACTTTGCTGCGCAAACTTCATCTTTTTCCGTTTTCCAAATTTCCAATTTCTATTTTCCACTTTCCTCTTCATCCATAATATCCCTACCCGCAGCTTTTTTCATGGTGTCCCTGAGAAATCTCAGTCCCAATCCTTTGCTGCCCGTTATCTGAGGTAATAGAATTATGGAAGGTAAAGCTTCATATTCTATTTTATTTATCTCATCATCCAGTACCCTATCAAGGTTTTCAGTAATGAATATAACGGCATAAATCCCTTTTTTAACTATTTCGGCAAAAGTGCTTAAAGCTTCATCATCGGTCCTTACCGGAAAAATATCGATACCTACCGATGTGAACGGAAGCGTACTCTGAATGTCTCCGATGAATGCTACTCTATGTTGTTCCATAAGGTAAAACCTTCTTGATCCAATCCTTTGAAATATTTGACAATTTGCCCTTGATTATTGACCTTAAAATGGATATTTCGTATTCCTTCAAATGTATGTATGAAAATAAGACCTCGAATCCAAAAGGAGAAAATCGAGATAATTGAAGTTTCTGTATCAGTAAACCATCCTGAATTTTCTTGAACTGTAAAAAACTGTGTTTATGGACGATTTCACTTATGGCATCTGAAAAAAGCCTTCCATACCTGGTATTATGGAAAATGGAAGGAAGCATTTCGACATCAGCTTCCGCACACCTTTTGAAAAATCCCTTGTCAAATTCTCCACGGGGAAGAAAGTAATCCCAGAGTGCTTTCAATGTTTGCTCTTGAATTTTAAGGCGCATGAAAAGGGATGTATTACCAAAGTCGGCTTTCATACTATAGTATTCGCGAACAAACTTGTTTTCTGGTATGCTCACTTGAAGAAGTTCATAGTATTCAGATTCAAGAATATTGTCGATAAGAGAGGGATTGCCAGTACTTTCAAAGGCTTTCAAAGCTCTGGTGTGAGGTTTGCGCATGTACTCAGGGAGCAGGTTTCCGTCCTCGATCTCAACTGCTTTTTTGAGAAGGGAGGAATCAAGGTTGCCCCCGGGGAAATATTCTTCATCCCCTTTAGAATCATTATGTTTTTGTTTCAACAATAGAGCGAGGTTTTTAAAATCGTACCTTGCCTTGAAAACTTCTGTGAAGCCCTTATCCCTGGATAGTGATGATAGAAGCTTCACCACATCAGTGTACTCATTTTCAAGGCTCTTCTCCCAATCATCATCCCTTACTGCTGAATAACCGTACTCCTCAAGGATCTGCCATAATTGTTCATTTTGAGCGTCCAGGAGACGGGCAAGATCCCTGCGGGTCAATAGCTTCTGCTCCAGGCTTCTTATCATGCCGGTTGCGTAAGCATAAGATTTGTCACCCTTGATTATTGGTGGAGGTATTTCCATTATTCCTGCGTTTCCTTATCATAATATTATCAGTTATTCATCAACCGAACAAGGCTTTGATCACCTTGTCTTCAACCTTCTCCCTGACTTCTGACAGGAGCGATTCGAGTGTAAAGTCGTAACGGATCCTGCCGGTTACCAATACACAACCATGCTTTATCTTGTCGCTGATTTCATATTCAAAATGTCCGCCGGTTTTATCCTCAACAAGCTTTTTAAAACCATCATCCAGCTTGTCTTTGTCATCCAACCCTACAAGTAATTTCCCTTCCTTTTGGTCTAAATTGGATATCAGGGAAGCAAATTTCTTCTGGTATTCATCTTTATTTTGCTTCAGAAACTTATTTCTGGCTTCAAGGAAAGCGTCGTCAAGCAACTGCTGCTTCTTACCGAGCAGTTCTCTTCGCAGGTCCGCTTCGCCAATGCTTAGGAGTTGCTCGTACAGTTTCTTTTTCTCGTTTTTTGCTTTCTCTTTGGCTGAAGAGAGCATATCGTTAAGCTTCTGCTCCTGGTTCTTTTCTAATTGGTCAACGCGCTTTTCATGGTCTTTGTGAGCTTCGCTTTCCTTAGCTTCATGATCAGCTTTGATTTTTTTTATTATATCTTCAAATGCCATATCTTCAACTTTTTGCTAAAATGTTCGTGCTGCAGCGGGGCATGTTATTATTTGATATTAAGCAGGATAAGCACACTTGCGAGCAATCCAAGAATAGCGTAGAATTCTACGAATGCGCCTAATACCATACCTTTTGCAACGTGACTCTTGTCCTTTGCAGTTAGCCCAACTCCGGATGCGCAGACCTTGCCCTGGTGTATGGCAGAGATAAGCCCTGCTATTCCAACCGGAATTCCAGCGCAAAAGAAGTACCATCCTTTCTGAAGGGTCAATGCGCTCATATCGCCGCCAAGGATACCGCTCCAAAGAATGATAAGGAAGCCAACCACAAAGCCGTATATGCCCTGGGTTCCGGGAAGCGCTGAAAGAATGATCACCTGCGGGAACAGGTCGGGACTTTCGTGCATCGCGCCAATGCCCATGTTAGCAGTGATACCGATCCCGACCGCAGAACCTATACCCGAAAGCACGACTGCAATTGCCACTCCGAGAAGGGCAAGGGCTATAGCGTCCAACCTGAACCAGCTTCCTATTCCATCGCTGTCATCAAATACTTCGCTTTCGACCGCACCACCCTCCAATGCGCCTTTCGCCGCCGAATCTCCTTCAGCAAAGAGATACGCGCTTGAAACTACTACTATAAACACCATCAGAGCAAACAAGAATAGTATCCTTTTCATAAATCCTCCTAATATGTTTTACTGCTTTATTCGATAATTTCTGCTTTTTACTTCAAGTTAATGTTAGGATAATGCTTTTTAAAGGGTTGAAAGGGTTTTCCACCCGCTTCATAAAACTTTGAGAAATATTCCACGAACTGAAGCCTTGCAGGATGAACAAAAGCTCCCAGCGAGGAAATGGCGGTATACCCTATGTGTCCCACGATGACCAGAAGTCCGGCAAAAATAATGCCGACAATTGGTACTTGAGCAACATTCCCGGCGATAATATTTATTACTCCCGCAATTACTCCAGTGGATAATCCAAGAGCCAGGATTCTCGAATATGATAGAATGTCGCCGAAGAGATTGACCACGCCGTAAATACCATCGAACCCGAGCGCTGCGCCAAGCGATGGGAAAAATCCCTGCTTACCAAGTAGCCCGAAAACTATACTTCCTGCAACAATACCCACGAGACCGTACTTAAGCATCATGAGAGCAGGATTCATTAAAGGCTCAACCGCGGTGGGGATAAGGTTGGAAAGCACGAATATCCCGAGACCAACCGTTACACAGAACCACGATGCGCTGACCACCAAAGAGCGGATCTTTAAAAATATGTTCTCGCTGAGACCGAAGCGATTAATGCCGTTTATGATAAAGCCGACAGAAACCTGTACTATACCGCATATTATCGCTATCGCAAAGAAGACGATGGCATCTTTCAATGGGTCAAAAAGTTTGATGGATGTTGCGAATTTTACCAATGGGTTGTCCTGTGATAAGCTCGAGGGGTCGATACCGAAATAACCTCCCGCAAGGGCGCCAATAATCATGGTGGCAATCCCGAGAATTATGATAAATGTAATGAATTTCCTTACGCCCTCATTCGCTTTCCTGTATTTAAACTTCAAAATGGCCCCGACCAGCGTAACTATGAAACCGTAACCAGCATCAGTCAAACAAAGCGCGAAAAAGATAGGGAAAAATGGGGTTAGTAGAGGAGTAGGGTCGGGAAATCCCCTTGCTGGTCTGCCATAAAGGTCTGTAACCACCTCGAAGGGCTCGACTAATGGATTGTTTTTTAGAGCTACCGGCGGAATCTCATCCTTTTCTAATGGTACGTCGATTATGTCTATAGCATCAACTTTCTCAGCTATCGCATTTCGAAGATCTCCCAGTTTGTTTTCCTGAATCCAGCCTTCAATGAAAAATGCGGATGAAGTCGTAGCAACCTTGTTCCTTAATTCCCTTTGCTGACTTAACAGACTGTAATAATCCAGTATTGCGCCCAGCCTGGGGAGCTCGCTTGTTAATTCTCTTATTTTCTGTTTTTGCCCTTCGATTTTCGAATCGATGTCAGAAATTTCTTCCTGGAGTTTGTGGTATTCTTCAAGGGGAATCCCATTGTACTTTTCCGGGTTCCATCTCGAAAATTCGTGTTTATTCAATGAGCCAACAAAGAAAGCCTGTTCGGAAACATGATAAACGAGGAGTAAATAAAAAACCCTGCTTGTTGTTAGCACTTCTTCAATATGGCAATACCCCTCTTTCTCCTTAATTTCATTCCTGAAGCTCTGAACGAAAGCCGTAGGTACCATCCCCAAAAGGGTGCGAGTATGTTCAGTGTTCTCGATACTTTTCAAAGGGTATTTTAGGGTAAGCCATGGTTCGAGTTCAGAAAGAGATGATAATTTATTCTTCCTTTCACTTTCCAGGTTCAGCAGGAAATCCTTTTCCCGAGCCAGCTGGTCAAGGTACTCGTTAAGTTTATATTCTTCAACAAGTTTCGAAAGCTCCTGCTGGGAAAGTTCCAACCTGGGCAATGGCTTATCAATGTGTTTTTTCAAAAAATCCAATCCGTTCCGCAAGTTCGTCAATACTGCTTTCTCCTCGGAAGCCTCCTCAATGTCCGTCTCGATAGGTTGGATCTCAACCATGCCGGCATCCTGAATAGTGTCGATTACTTCATGCCAATCGCTTTTCAAACCGGCAATGCCAATTTTTTTCATCGCCGCAACACTCATTTAACGATTTCCTCCAATATAATTGAAGTTGCGTTATCAAGGTTCTGAGAAAACTGGCTGCTGATCTTCTCTTTTTGCTTTTTATGCTCTTCTCTCATCTTCTCAATTTCTTTTTTCGCTTCTTTTTCTGCCTCGGACTTCGCCTCCTTGATTATATTCTCGGCTTCCACCTGGGTTTCCTTCTCCTTGGCAATGAATTGGTTTTTTAATTGCTCGATTTCTTCCTTCCTTTTTTTCTCTCGGGTGCGAGAATCCTTTTCCAATTCCTCTTCCACATCCTTTATTCTGTCCAAATAATTATCCATAGTGAACTCCTATTAAAAAGATTCCATAATATATTAAAAGCATATGTACATGCAACAAGTTTTTTTAGTAAAAAAATGTCTTATTAACCTATGTATTCATCCTCCCTGGTTTCTATATTTTTAGGTTTTTTATCGTTTTTCTTCATTTCTGAACTGCCATGGAAAATAGCGCCTTCCTCGATTATCAATACCTTTGTTCGAATATTTCCGGTAAAGTTTGCAGTGCTTTGAAGTTGGGCTCCTTCCGGGGCGTCCAACTCCGCGGTTACTTTTCCACCTATAACGGTACTCTTCACATTTATTCTCGGTGAATCCAACTCCCCCTTTACTCCCACAGTCAATGAACCCGTTGCTTCAAGGTTGCCCTTAAAATAACCGTCTATCCGTACACTGCCCTTCACATTGATGTCACCAATGACCTTTGTGTTTTCTCCCAGGATGGTGTTTATAATATCTTCGCTTGAATTCTTGTCTTTTGCCATAATATATCCTCAGTCTTCAAGTTAAATAATTATTGATATGCTCAATAAAACTCATGATTAAATTCTGTTCGGTCGATTCCGCTGACTTATCGATCATGCTTAAATATCTCCTTTTTCGGCTGTAGAAGATGAATCCGCAGAACTCTCTGTTTCCATTTTTAAAGGATCAATAGGCATATTGTTTTTTTGAACTTCGTAATGCAGGTGCGGTCCAAGGCTCTTTCCCGTGTTACCAGAAAGACAGATGGTCTGGTTGTTTTTTATCCACTGACCGACTTCAACCAGGATTTCGCTCGCGTGACCGTACTTCGTTTTATACCCGTTCAAGTGATTGATCGTGATAAGGTTACCGTATCTTGAGTGCCAATCGGCATACTCGACAATGCCTGAGGCTGTGGCTCGAACAGGTGTTCCTTCCTTAAGAGCGATATCTATTCCAGTATGAGGAGAAAGGAATCCCTGCATCTCTCCGAAACGAGCGGTGATCAACCCGGAAGCGGGTAGCCCGGTCGGCATGAGTTCCTTTTCTGCCTTTCTCTGTTTCAACCATTCGTCCAGTTCCTTGCCAATTAATATTTCTCCCTCCTTGGCTACGAGAGCTTGGGGGTAGGATTTAATGCCGAACTGGAATTCATAGTCGTGAGTAGGCAGGTCCCTCATTGTATAATTATCGTCTATTTCAATCAACCTTTCAATGTGCTTACGAATTTCGTTCAGCTTTGCCATCTCAACCTCAATTTCAGCGATCTTGTTCTCACGTTTTCTCAGCATCTGGTTTTCCTTTCTCAAGTAAGAGGCTTCGAGGGCTTTTTGGGTAAGCTTTCCATAAAAGAAGGCTCCACCGATTACCAGTACTATCAAGAACCCGAGTATAGAGACAAGAAAATAGAAAACCTTCTTGTTGATTCTCCAGCTTAGAGGTTTTGAACCGTCTTCAGTTAATATGATGAGATTGAAATGTTTATTCTTCATCCTGGAATAATCCTGCTATTCTGTAAAGTTCGTCATCTGTTTTGAATTTAATGCGGATTTCGCCGCCCTTTTTGCCCTTCTTTATGTTGACCTTCGTTCCGAAATAAAGCTGCAACTGCTTTTCGAGGACTATTATCTTGGGATTCACCTTTTTTATTACCTGGCGCTTTTTCCCTTCCTTTTCTCCCATAGCAAGGATCTCGGTCCTCTCAACCGATAATCCCCTTGCGGCAATCAGATAAGCCAGTCTTAATTGATACGCTTTATCCTTTATGGATAGCAAAGCTCTCGCATGACCCTCAGTCAGTTTCTGCTCCTTGAGCATTTGTTTTATCTTATCCGGTAGTTTCAGAAGACGCAGAATATTTGCGACTGTTGATCTGCTCTTACCAACCTGCCTGGCAATCTCATCCTGCTTCAATTTGAATTTACTGTATAAGACGTCGTAAGCCTCTGCTTCCTCGATCGGGTTCAGGTCCTCGCGCTGTATATTTTCTACAAGGGATATGAATAACGCTTTCTCCGGGGTGTCGGCTTCGATAGTAATGGCAGGCACTTTCTTTAATCCGGCTAGCTGGGCAGCGCGGAACCTTCTCTCGCCGGCAACTATTTCATATTTGTCTTTGCCTTTTCTCAATAAAAGCGGCTGAAGCAAGCCCTGCTCTTTTATGGAATTAGATAGGTTCTCAAGTGATTCCTGCGAAAACTCTTTCCTGGGTTGTAACGGGCTTGGAACAATATCGTTGATACTCACCTCCATAAGCATGTTTTCACCGAAAATCTGTTTTATCTCTGAAGGAATTACAGCTTCAATTCCCTTCCCTAATACTCTTCTTGTCATTTAGAATGATCTCCTTGGCTAAATTCAGGTAGTTCTCAGCTCCAGTTGACTTGATATCGTAAAGCATTATCGGCTTTTCAAAACTTGGTGCTTCGGAAAGCCTGACGTTTCTAAAAATAATAGTGTTATAAAGTTTGTTGCCAAAATATTTTTTTGCTTCTTCAGCGACCTGGAGGGAAAGGTTAAGCCTTCTATCGAACATGGTGAGAAGCACGCCTTCCAAGCTCAAACCGGGGTTCAATTTTTGCTGAACTCTATGAAGCGTACTGAGTAACAACCCAAGACCTTCAAGGGCGTAATATTCGCACTGCATCGGTACAAGCACTGACTGCGCGGCAACGAGCGCGTTTATCGTTAATAGACCCAGTGAGGGTGGACAGTCAATTAACACGTAATCGTAATCATCTTTAACGGTACTCAAAGCTTTTTTCAGGCAATACTCTCTTTCGTCCAGCTGCCCGAGTTCGAGTTCCGCGCCGACCAACCGGATCTGGGATGGTATTATCCTTAGGTATTCGAGCCCTGGATATTCCATTATCGAATTCTCAATATTGCTGTTTCCCAGAAGAACTTCGTATATCGTTACGTGACTGTTGTCGGCTTTTACTCCAAGTCCGCTGGAGGCATTTGCCTGTGGATCGATATCGATGAGCAGTGTTCTTTTCTCCGCCACGGAAAGCGCGGCAGCCAGGTTTATGGCTGTGGTGGTTTTTCCTACTCCACCCTTCTGATTTGCGATAGCAATGACTCTGGACATCTCTCAATTCCCTCTCAGATTAAATTGAATAATTTAAATTCTTATGTGATTTTAGGCAAGTAAAAAAAATACAATTATCTGACAGTTTTTTTAGAATATTGGTTATTTCTGTATAACTACAAGGTGTGTTTGACGTGTTTTATCCTTCCAGTTTGGCAGCCCGGTATTTTGATACAGCGATGCACTGGCATGAAGTGCTTTTATACTATCCCCGGTAATCAGTTTTGCCTCTTCAGGGCTTTTATAGGTAATGAGAAAACCGCCCTTGTTGAGCAGGGGAAAAGCGAGTTTTAAAAGGAGGTCAATTCTCCCGACCTCCCTTGCGAAGACAAAGTTCGTTGTTCCGGCTTTGCGGGAGTCCAGTTTTTCAGCCCTTTCGCAAATAACGCGAGTATCTTCTAAATTGAGCGTTGTTATGACCTTATTAAGGAACAAGCCTTTTTTTCGAATGGATTCGATGAGAAGCAACTTCAGGTCTTTTCTCATTATTTTTATCGGGATGCCGGGGAATCCAGCGCCGGTTCCAATGTCGAAAACCGTTTCGTTTATTGGGATCTCCAGAATAGAAAGGGGAACGATAGACTCCATTATGTGCCGTGAAATCAAAAGGTCTTTATCATTCTTTGAAAAGAGGCTTATTCGTTTGTTCCATTCGACAAGAAGATCGTTGTATTTCTCGATATTCTCCAATTTGGAGTCGTCAACGGATAGTCCAAGGTGCTCGCAGGCTGTTTTTAAAATATCCAATTGTTTCATATGAAACATTTAATTAACTTCTTGATAAATAACGAATTATAGATAACGAACGGGTAAAGCAAGATGATTATACTTGACAATCATTACAATTTATGTTATTTGGTAAGAGCTACTTCAGATATAACACGCGTTCAGTAATTACTCTCCCTTCAAATTTTACTCTCACAAAATAAATTCCAGAACCAAGTGAAGCATCGGGATGCCACGAAACAGCGCTCCGTACTGTAGGACCAATGGATTCCAGTAACCTTCCGCTTATGTCATAGATATCAATTCGTACCGGCGCGCCGGTCAATAAAGATGAGAATGAAATTGTAATTGAAGAATTGAAGGGATTCGGATAACCGGATATCCGGAGTTCGTTTGCCTTAAGTTGATTATCCCCTTCCTCTATCCCAACCGAGTTCGTCTCACCTGGAGTGCCTCCAATGACGTCACTCGCCTCCCAACTAGCAGGAAGAGTGTTGTCGAGAAAAGGATCGACCAACTCCAGGGATGGACCGTTGCCATCAGCTTCGCCCGGCCAGTCACCACCATCGTAATACATCACACTATCCATCAAAAACCCTATTGCATCAAACAACAAAACCTTGTCGTTATCATTATTAAGGCTATAAGGAGCATTCCCAATGACGTTAAAGATCCCGTAGCCTCCAATGATCTCGAGAGTATCCTTACATACTACCAGGTATGAAAAACCGCTGATAATTGTGCCTTCCGGAAATGTGAACCTGTTTGCAGTCGCGTCCTTTATCTGCCAGCCCGAGATGTCGATATCGTCAGCTTCCCTGTTGTATAATTCCACGTATTCAGTATCAGTTGATATGCTGTTATACATGATTTCGTTTATGACAACCTGGCAATCGAAAGCCAGGCTGTCGTTCACGAGATAATCATCGGTTTCGGTAGTGTCCTCCTGCGCTCCGGTGTCGACCACCCTCGCGAAATAATAAACGGTTGCAGCATGGGGCATTGCGGGGATAGTTGCGCCATATATATTATCGTTGGCTTCACGGTCGCCATGAGCGCCGTCGTCAGCCATCTCAAGCGAAGTGTGCGGAGGTTCCCCGGTATGATAAACCAGCTCCACCGTTGTTACCCCAACGTCATCATAGGCTATAACCGTGACATCGACTTCCTCTGAAGATGTGGGCATTGTGATTGAACGTTTCATGCCGTAAACCACCGGTTTTTCATCCCCGAATGAAGCGTAAATACTGTTGATAGCGCCGGGGGTTCCACCCTCGACCGTGCTGGAATTCCAGTCGGAAGCATCGTCAGGCGCTGCGGAAGGATGGCGTTTCTCAAGCGACGGTCCGTCACCATCATGTCCCATATCACCCCAGGAATCATAATATTCAACGGAATCGATAATTAGGTCGCTCTCTTTCAATACAACCTGGTCATAACCGTTTGCAAGCTGAATGCCGGATGAAGTGGCATCGATGTCCGGAATGAACGGGAACGAATCGTTGGTGAACACCTCGATAGTAACGTATTCCCCCGCCGGGATACTGAAATCCTCGAATTTATATAAACCTTCACCGTCAGAAAGAGTCCAGGTGCTGTCCAGGGTAATAGGCGCAGCGGTGTTGTTGAATAACTCGACCCATTCCTCGTCAATACCAGCGGAATTGTACATTACTTCGTTCACCACAATATCCCCGGGGACAGAACCCTGCAATACCGCAATAAATAAAACCAGCAATATAGATAAAACAGATAGGATTATTTCCTTCATATTCAAACCTCCTTTTAGATTTTTTGAATTTTGTTCATAATCCATTTTATGCAATTAAGAAAAAATGTCAAAAGAAATATATAAATATGTTGACTTATGGGATATGGTTTTTATTTTTCACAGGAGACGAAAATCAGTATTATTTGAAGGGAGTAAAATGACGAAGAAAAGAGTAATTATTATGGGAGCCGCAGGAAGGGATTTCCATAACTTCAACACGTTTTATAGAGACAATAAGGACTACGAAGTAGTGGCATTTACCGCTACTCAAATTCCCGATATCGAGGGAAGGGTATATCCAAAAGAGCTTGCAGGTAAGCTCTATCCTAAGGGAGTTCCCATATATGCTGAGGAAGAGATAGTTGATTTGATAGTTGCAAATAAAGTAGACGAAGTGGTTTTTGCATATAGCGACGTTCCCTATGAATACGTAATGGATAAAGCAGCCCTGGTAAATGCGGCAGGTGCGGATTTCAAGCTGATGGGACTGAAGAATACTATTTTGAGAAGCAAGCTGCCTGTAATAGCTATATGCGCGGGTCGGACCGGCTCGGGGAAAAGCCAGACGACGAGAAGGGTCGCCGAGATTCTCGATGATTTGGGCAAAAAGGTCGCGGTTATCCGCCACCCGATGCCTTACGGTGATCTGAAGAAGCAGGTCTGTCAGAAATACAAGACCATGAAGGATATGGATAAGTACAATTGCACGATAGAGGAGAGAGAAGAGTATGAGCCGCATTTAATGCAAGGGAGAACCCTTTTCGCCGGAGTGGATTACGGTAAAATTCTCAAGGAGGCGGAAAAAATTGCGGAGGTCATACTCTGGGATGGCGGAAATAACGACCTGCCCTTCTATTTTCCTGATCTGCATATTACTGTAGTCGATCCACACCGGGCTGGCGACGAACTCACATACTACCCCGGTGAAACCAATCTCTTGATATCCGACGTCATCATTGTCAATAAGGTCAGCACGGCGGACTATGAAAAAGTACTGGAAGTTGAACGAAATTGCAGGGCTGTGAATCAGGAAGCGATAATCGTGGAAGCCGCGTCTCCAATAGCAGTGAAAAATCCCGAAAGGATCGCTGGCAAGAGAGTGGTGGTCGTCGAGGACGGACCTACCCTGACACATGGCGAAATGAAATTCGGAGCTGGTGTTGTTGCCGCACTGAAGTTCGGAGCAGCGGAAATTATCGATCCTAAACCGTTTGCTGTTAATACCATAGCTGAAACTTACGAGAAATACCCGGATATATCAAATGTGATTCCCGCAATGGGCTATTCTAAAAAACAGGTTAAAGACCTGGAAAAAACGATTAACGCCTGCGATGCGGAGCTCGTTATTATAGGTACTCCTATCGACCTTTTAAAATTGATAAAAATAAGTAAACCGAGCGTTCGAGTTAGTTATGATCTGCAGGTTATCGGAGAGCCGAATCTAAGGAGTATCATTAGTAATTTCATAAAAACTTATAAAACAAAATAGGGTAAGATATAATGCAAAAATTGCTTGGTTTTATCAGCATTTTACTGGGACTTGCAGCAATAATATGGATGTCCCCTGTTTTTTCAATAGCAGCAATACTGCTTGCGATTTTAACCATTAATATGAGTAGGTATAGGGGCTACAAATTCAAATTCTCTCAGGGGAATCCTTCAGCCAGGAAAGGTTTCGTGTTAGGGTGTATTGCCCTTGTTCTCAGCATAGTATATCTTTTGGTATTTAAGTCTGTGATAGTGACGGGTGAATCTGGTATGGAAAACCTTCTAATACGCGGGGACAAAGTCCTGGTTTTGAGAAAAGGTTTCGGCGACGAAGGTCCCAGGTATAACGATCTGGTTACATTCAGGCTGCCATTGAACCCTAAAAAAATATTGATTAGCAGATGCGTTGCAATGGAATATGATACGGTGCGGATTATTGATAAGGATGTATATGTGAACGGAAGACCCTACCCGAACCTCAGCAGTATCAAATTCACTGATTTTCAGTCTTTGCCCTCCATCGTCTCCAATCGGGATAATTTCGGTCCTTATGAAGTCCCAAAGGATTCTTATTTTTTCCTTTCGGATAACCGGGATGAAGCGCAGAGAGACTCAAGGAATATAGGAGCGGTGAAAGCTATGTACTTAATTGGCAAACCCGTTTACGTCCTGTATAATCAAGGACCACCAAGGAAATTCTCTATCAAGAGATTATTCAGTATCTTCTCCAGGTATGATTTCAGCCGCTCAGGAAAAATCTAATAGCCCTTCCAGTATTATGAGATTAAACGGAGTCTCACTTTTCACTGATATTCAAAAGTTGATATTCCCGCAATTAATAGAAGCTATAACCAGTAATGGCAGAATCCACCTGGCTGGAGGGGCGTTAAGGGATTATTACATGTTCGGAAAATTTCTCTATCCCGAACTGGATTTTATCGTTTCCGGCTTGAAAAAAAATGAGTTATTAGCTATTCTCAGAAAATTCGGGAAAGCCAGATATGTTGGTAAATCTTTCAGGGTGATAAAGTTCTACAGGGAGGATACACCTCAGAACTCGCACGACTTCTCTCTACCCGTTTTGCACCAGGAGATCACTGATTCCCTTCTGGAATCCAACGAGGGCATTTCCGTGGAAGAGGACCTGGCTTCCCGCGATTTTACGATAAATTCCATGGCTTTCGATCTGGGGAAGAAGGAGTTTTTAGACCTCTTTGGCGGCGTTAAAGATATCGAGCAAAAAGTAATAAGGACGATAAGGGAAGATGCTTTCGAAAGGGATCCTATCAGGGTTATAAGAGCCATAAGGTTTGCCACGCAATTTGGTTTTGAGATAGATCCAAACACGTGGTATGGTTTATCAAATAATAGTGATTCTGTCAATAATATGGCTGTGGAAAGAGTCAGGGATGAGCTGGTAAAGATACTCCTAAGGTGCAAAAACCCCTCTGGAGCATTCCTGAAAATGGAAGATGTTGGATTGTTGAAAAATATCCTGCCGGAACTCCATCAGTGCTCTGGAGTAAGCCAACCCGGTGGTCGGCATGACCATGATGTTTTCATCCATTCTCTTAAGTCTGTTGATTATGCTCCCCAGAATTTGGTAGTCAGGCTGGCTGCTTTGTTTCATGATGTTGGCAAACCCCCGAAGCGTTTTGTGCCAAAGGATGGAAGAGCCCGGTTCTACGGTCACCAGGAACTATCGGACGAAATCGCGAAGCGCCGGCTGAAACAACTGAAATTCCCGAATAAAACTATTAAGAAAGTATCCACTTTGATATCGAACCACATGTTCACCCATAAAGTGACACAAAAAGGGGTTCGAAGGTTGATAAAGAAAGTGTCTGAAGACCTGGTCCCGGACCTGTTTCAACTCAGGTACGCGGATATGAAAGCGCAGAATCCAAGACTCTCATTGGCTGAAGATAGGGAATTTGAGGAAAGAGTGAATGATGAAATAAACAGGAAACCCCCGATAACAGTTAGCGATTTAGCAATTGACGGAAATGATATTATGGAAAGCTTCGGTTTGAAACCCGGAAAGCTGATAGGAAAAATCCAGGATCACCTTATAGAAAAGGTAATTGAAGACCCTGAAATAAACGAAAAGGAAAAATTATTGGATATTGTGAAAATATTCCTTGATTATTTAGACAAAAATAATTAGAATACTCGGTTATGTTTTTTTTAATTTTTCAATTAAAATAGAGAGGAGTAAATATGAAGTTACAGGAATACCAGGCAAAAGAGATAATGAAAGCAGAGGGTATCCCGGTAAAGAGTGGTAAAGTTGCTACCACACCCGAAGAAGCGGTAAAGATTTATCATGAATTGGGCGGCAAGGTCGTGATAAAGTCTCAAGTTCTGGTAGGCGGAAGGGGAAAAGCAGGTGGTATCAAACTGGCGTCGAATGCAGATGAGGTTAAAGAGAAAGCCACTGCAATACTTGGAATGGACATCAAGGGTATCACCGTGAAGAAAGTGTTGGTTGCACCGGCAGTAGATATCGCAGCAGAGACTTATATCGGCATTATTATCGACCGGAAATCGAAATCTCCGGTTATAATGGTTTCCCCTGCGGGAGGTGTCGATATTGAGCAGGTGGCTAAGGAGACGCCGGAGAAGATTTTTATGACACGTATAGACCCTTTTCTGGGCGTAATGTCCTATCAATCAAGAGCATTGGCGAGTAAGTTGTTTTCGGAACCCGACCTGATCAAGAAGACTGCAAAAGTGATCCACCAGTTGTACAACATATTTGAGAGGAATGATGCCTCCCTGATAGAGATCAACCCATTCTGTACGGATACAGGCGGAAATGTCTGGGCAGTGGATGCTAAGCTCGTTCTGGACGACAACGGCTTGGTGAAGCATCCGGGGAATGAAGACCTCAGGAATATCGACGAGGAAGTAACCGAAGAGCTTGAAGCCAGGGCTAATGATCTTTCATACGTAAAGCTGGACGGCAATATAGGCTGTATGGTGAACGGTGCAGGTTTGGCGATGGCGACCATGGATATCGTCAAGTATTTCGGCAGCGAACCTGCAAACTTTCTAGACATCGGAGGCAGTTCAAGCCCGGAAAAAGTCCTGGCAGCCCTCAAGATAATCACGGGAGATCCCAATGTGAAAGTGATATTCATAAATATATTCGGCGGCATCACCCGTTGCGATGACGTGGCTAAAGGGATCATCCAGGCTTATGATAAACTTAGTATGGACATGCCGATTGTTATCAGGCTGACTGGAACGAATGAAGAAGAAGCCAAGAAGCTTTTGCAGGAAACCAAACTTGTATCTGTTGGATCGATGGCAGAAGGCGCTCAGAAGGCGATCGAGTTAGCAAGTTCATAATTAAGCTTAAATATCTAAGGAGAAAAAATGGCAATATTAGTTGATGAAAATACAAAATTGGTAGTTCAGGGAATTACAGGAAGGGATGGCTCGTTCCACACCAAACAGATGATAGACTATGGAACGAACGTGGTTGCCGGAGTTACGCCGGGCAAGGGTGGACAGAGCATACACGATGTGCCAGTGTTTGACACGATGAAGGAAGCGGTTGAAGGGACCGGCGCGAATACCTCGGTTATTTATGTTCCAGCGAAGTTCGCGACCGACGCGGTGTTCGAAGCGGCGGATTCTGGCGTCAAGTTGATCATTTGTATCGCGGAAGGGGTTCCGACACAGGATATGGCGAAGGTTACGAGTTATCTGAAATGCAAGGGAGTGAGGTTGATCGGACCTAATTCGCCTGGGGTTACTTCTCCGGGTTACTGCAAGGTCGGCATCATGCCCGGGCAGATATTTGAGAAGGGAACAATTGGTATCGTATCCCGAAGCGGTACACTGACTTACGAAGTAGTGCACGCGATAACCCAGGCGGGAATGGGGCAATCCACCTGTCTCGGTATCGGGGGAGACCAGATAATCGGCTCGAACTTCATCGACATCCTTGAGCTTTTCAGGGAGGACGCTCAGACTGAAGGGGTCGCCCTTATAGGCGAGATCGGAGGAACTGCCGAGGAAGAAACCGCGGAATACATAAAAGCGCGCTTCAATAAACCTGTTGTCGCTTTCATTGCCGGGAGAACAGCTCCACCCGGGAAGAGAATGGGTCATGCTGGCGCTATCATTTCCGGTGGAAGCGGCACCGCCGAGGATAAGATCAAGGCATTTGAAGCGGTTGGTGTACCCGTAGCTGAAATCCCTGCTCAAATGGCTGATTTGATGAAGGAAAAACTGAACAAATAATAATGTTAATGAAAGGTTGGGAAAATGGTTGAGACCAAAAAAGAGGACATTGTCATTCTGGATGAATGGTGCAAGGGGTGCGGATTCTGCGTTGAATTCTGTCCCAAGGATGCGCTGGAGTTATCGACAGAGTTCAACACCAAGAGTTATCACCCGCCGCGGTTGGTGAGGCCAGAAGCATGCACCAAGTGCCGTCTGTGCGAACTATATTGTCCGGAGTTTGCAATATTTGTTAGGGAAGACGAGAAGGATTAATAAGGAATACTTTAATTTTTTTATTTTATAGGAGGCTACGTTGGAAAAAGAAAAAAGGGTGCTGACAGGGGAGCACTTCATACAAGGTGATATAGCTTGCGCGGAAGGCGCTATCTCCGTGGGTTGTAATTTCTTCGCAGGTTATCCCATAACTCCTGCCTCGGAAATCGCGGAAAGGATGTCGGAGCGGCAGCCCTGCTTGGGAGGAACCTTCATACAAATGGAGGACGAAATAGCATCGATAACCGCGGTTCTGGGAGCATCCTGGGCTGGCGCGAAGGCTATGACCGCGACGTCCGGACCCGGTATAGCCCTCATGCTTGAAAATATCGGGCTTGGTATCATGATGGAATCCCCATGCGTGATAGTGAACGTCCAGAGAGGCTCACCATCTACTGGATTGCCAACCCTCTGGGGTCAAGCGGATATGATGCAGGCAAGATGGGGCACGCATGGAGATTACCGAATAATCGCCCTATGCCCCAATTCACCGCAGGAATTGTACGATCTTACCATCAAGGGATTCAACCTGTCCGAAAAATACAGGGTGCCGGTTTTTATAATGACCGATGCCGTGGTTGGACACATGACTGAGAAAGTGATTATTCCTAAGGAAGAGGATATTGAAATCTATCCTCGAAGATACACAACACTGAGCCCGAAGGAATACCTGCCTTATAAACCGGAGGCAGACCTTGTTCCGCAGATCATTAAAGCCGGGGACGGATATAGAATACATACCACAGGACTTACCCACGATGAAAGAGGGTACCCGGTAATGTCAGCGGAATGCCAGAAGAAACTGGTCAGCAGACTGATAGACAAGATACTTAATAACCTTGATGATATCATTATTGTTGAGGAGAAGGATATGGATGATGCCGAGGTGGTCGTGATATCCTACGGAATTACCTCGCGCGTAGTTATCCCCACTATACAGAAGGCAAGGGAAAACGGCATAAAGGTCGGTTCGTTTAGACTGATAACAGCCTGGCCTTTCCCGGGCGAAAAGATAAGAGAACTTTCAGAAAGAGTGAAAGGTTTTGTAGTGCCAGAAATCAATTGTGGTCAGATGGTCAGGGAAGTGGAAAGGCACAGCAAGTGCAGTGACAAAGTGGAATTAGTTCCGCACACGGGCGGAGATATCCATGACCCGGACACTATCTACGAAGCCATTATGAAAGTTGCAAAATCGTAAAGAATTTTTTATAAGGAGGAAATAAAATGGTGGAAAACCACCCAATGGAACCATTTTTAAGAACCGACAGGATTCCGCATATCTGGTGTCCAGGCTGCGGTATCGGTACCACGGTCAACGCCTTCGCAAATGCAATAAAGAAGTGCGGAATATCCCTGGACAAGGTGTGCATAGTATCAGGAATCGGCTGTACCGGAAGGGTTGCAGGCTACCTTAACCTGGATTCGTTTCATACCACACATGGTCGAGCGGTGCCGTTTGCGACCGGGTTGAAGCTTGCTAATCCTGAACTTCATGTCTTTGTTTTCTCGGGAGACGGTGACCTGTTCGCCATCGGTGGAAATCATTTCATACACGCAGCAAGGCGGAATATAGACATAAAGGTTATATGCGTGAATAACTTCATCTACGGTATGACGGGAGGGCAGTTAGCTCCTACAACGCCTTTGACCGCAAAGACTTCGACATCACCGTACGGTAATAAGGAACAGCCTTTCAACCTGCCCTACCTCGCGGAATCCAGCGGCGCGAAATTCGTTGCCAGATGGACCACATACCACGTTATGCAGTTGACGAATGCAATCATCAAAGCCTTGAACAAACCCGGTTTCTGCTTTATTGAATCCGTGTCTCCATGCCCCACTGTTTACGCAAGAAAGAACAGGCTTGGTACGGGACTGGAAATAATGAAATTCTTCAAGGAAAATACACGCCGGGAAAAAGGCGTAAGCACAAGGGACATCGGTATTGATTTCCAGAAGGAATTCATCGTCGGCAACTTTGTGGATATCTAAAAATCAATCTTAATCTAAGGTTTGAATAGGAGAAAATGAAATGAGAAAGGAAATAAGAGTATCCGGTTTCGGCGGTCAGGGTGTGATCCTAAGCGGGTATATTATAGGAAAAGCAGCTTCTATATATGACGGGAAAAATGCTTCATTTACCCAGAGTTACGGTCCGGAGGCAAGAGGTGGCGCTTGCGCCGCTCAAGTCGTAATATCTGACAGTAACGTGGATTTCCCGCTGGTAAGGGACTCAGAAGTTCTGATATCGCTATCCCAGGTGGCTTATAATAAGTTCAGAACCCTCGTTAAACCTAATGGGGTTGTTTTGACTGATGAAGACCTGGTAAAACCCGAGAATGAAGAGAATGACATAAAAACGTATGCCATCCCCGCTACCAGGATAGCTGAGGAACTGGGAAACAAGATAGTCGGAAATATAGTGATGCTCGGATATATGACAAAGGTGACCGGTATAGTCTCAAAAGAAGCTATGATGAAATCCATCGGGGATTCCGTTCCCGAAAGGTTCAAAGAGCTTAATATTGAAGCTTTTGAGAAAGGATACCAGTATCCTGGATAATTATTGGACTGGATTCCTAATATTCAGTTTGACAATTTTAGATTTTATTATATTTTAATATAAAAGTAGAAATTATCAACCGAAAGGGGAACAATATGCTTTTCTGGGCTTTTATATTGGTATTCATAAATTACTTTTTGTTGATCGCAAGCTTCTTTGATATTCCAGTTATGTTTCACAGGCTTTTACCGTTAGCATCCATGCTGGTAGCGCTTGGTATTGTTTACAGGATATTGTACAAAACAAGAGAAGGAGAAAAGGAACAGCTTCGGGATATGGTGGAGCAGTTGAAAGAGGCTGTGGACAAGTTGAAGGGAACAGAAGAGACGGGAAAAGTGGAGGCGCAAAAACCTGGTGAAGAAAAGACCGAACAAAGCGAATAAGTTTTTTGCATCAATTTTATGAATTGATAGAATCGTGAGAATTTGAATTCTTCTGAAAATGTAACTAAATAAAAGCCCTGATCCCTAAAGTAATTAAGCGCAGTATTGAGTTTGTTATTTGTTTGATTGAAATAGCCTTACGATAAATTACACTTTATTAAAATGAATATTCTATATTATCCTAACTGTCACTTAATGAACCATTCAATATTTTTGCTGTTTTTTCGGCATCTAATGATAAAAATGGGTTAGTGGAAAAGCGTTACAGGTATGCAGATCAATTTGTTCAAAAACGACGGGGTACTCAGCGACAAAAAGGAAAGCTATACCCTTGCGGACAGAATGAGGCCGACGAGTCTCGATGATATCGTCGGGCAGTCGCATTTAATTGGGAAAGGCAAACCACTCCGGGATGCGATTGACAAAGAAAAACTTTCCTCCATGATACTCTGGGGACCTCCTGGATCCGGAAAAACCACGCTTGCTTACGCTATTTCAAAAACGACAAAGATGGGCTTTCTGTCTTTCAGCGCGGTCCTTTCGGGAATAAACGAGATAAAAACGGTTATAAAGCAGTCGGAACAAAACCTTTACGTTCAAGGGCAACAGTCGATTCTGTTCGTGGATGAGATTCACAGGTTCAACAAACTTCAGCAGGACGCTTTTTTACCCTTTCTTGAAAAAGGGGTCATTATCCTGATAGGAGCGACCACTGAGAATCCCTCCTTCGAGTTGATAAGCCCACTCCTATCGAGAACCCAGGTTTTCATCTTGAAACCACTCCAGGAGGAGCACATTATAACCATCATGATCAGGGCGCTAGATTCGAAGGAACACGGCTTTGGGGGTCAAAATTTAGAGCCGGATAAAGGTGTTCTGGAATATATCGCCAGCCTCTCAGGTGGCGATGCGAGGTACGCGCTCAACATTATAGAGTTCTCGGCAAAGACCTGCAAGGATAAGAAGATAACCATGGAACTCGTGAACAACATCCTGCAAAGAGAGCATTTTTTATACGATAAATCTGGCGAGGAGCATTATAATCTCATCTCAGCACTGCACAAGTGTATGAGGGATTCTGACCCGGACGCGGCGCTATACTGGCTGGGGCGAATGCTTGAAGGCGGCGAAGACAGGCTCTATATTGCGAGACGCATGGTCAGGTTCGCGGCAGAGGATATTGGGCTTGCTGACCCGCAGGCTCTTCAAGTTGCGCTTTCAGCAAAAGATGCCTACCATTTTCTCGGCACCCCTGAAGGGGAGATAGCCCTGGCAGAAGTTGCCATATACCTATCATGCGCGCCCAAAAGCAACTCAGTTTACACCGCTCTCAGTAATGTTACAAATGATATTAAAAAAGGATTGACGCCTCCCGTTCCTCTGCATCTCAGGAATGCGCCTACAAAATTGATGAAGGAAGCAGGATACAGCAAAGGATACAAATACGCTCACAACTACGATGGAAACATAGTCAACCAGAGCCACCTGCCGGGCAAACTGAAAAATAAAAGGTATTACATCCCCACTGAAAATGGCAGAGAGCTTAAGATCAAGGAAAGGCTTGAGCGTTGGAGAAAAGTGCTTGGTGATAGAGAGCGGGGGGAAAAGAAGTAAAAAACCGAGAAGTTGGCAAAAATTACTTGAAAATTTTTCCCTTTTGAGTTTATATTATATATTTTGTTACTATTGTAGAGCTAACTAAATAAAGTTCATGTATAATTAGGATCAAGAAATTTTATAGGATAGTGTTAAAGTGAACAAATAGATGAATGAATGAGTGGATGAACCAAATCAAAGATTTGGTTGAGGGATGGCTTTTTAAGAAGTAAAGATTGCAAATATTATTGAAATAAATAGAGGTGATCGAATATGTCGAACAAGATTCAGAAAACTATTGCACTGTGCTTCAGCCTTTTGATCCTGGCAGGTTTGGCATTTTATTTTCTTCAAGGACTCCCTGATACCGCGAATGGTGAGAACATAGTTGAAGGGGCAAAGCGTATCGCGGTTTTCACTGCTGAGAAAATACGCGGTGTTGACCTATCGCTCGAGGAGGCGATATGGTATAAAAAGCTTGAGGGGGGTGATGTGCAATGTGTTCTCTGCCCCCGAAGATGCATCATACCGGAGGGAATGCGTGGGCATTGCAAGGCAAGGGTAAATATCGATGGGAAGTTGCGCGCGATAACCTATGGAAAACCGGTTGCCGTTCACGTCGATCCGATAGAGAAGAAACCCTTATTTCATTTTCTGCCGACGACCGCGGCGTTCTCTCTCGCCCCGGTCGGTTGCAACCTTAACTGCAACTTCTGCCAGAACTGGACGATATCCCAGACGTACCCGGAGGAGGAAAACCATTACAATCTTCCCCCGGAAGGTATCGTTAAAAATGCCCTGGAAACTGGTTGCAAGACCATAGCTTACACCTACACGGAACCTACGGTTCATTATAAGTATATGTACGATGCTTGCAAACTTGCCCATGAAAACGGCTTAAAGAATGTGTTCGTGACCTGCGGCTACATAAATGAAGAGCCGCTGAGGGAGTTGTGCAAGTATATGGATGGCGCTGCAATCACCCTGAAGGGTTATTCCCCGGGTTTTTATGAGGATTACTGCAACGCAACGCTTGAACCTGTGTTACGTACTCTTAAAATCATGCTGGAAGAGGGCTTGTGGGTAGAGATAATAAACCTGGTCATTCCGGACGCTAACGATGATATGGATGATATCAGGGAAATGTGTATCTGGATCAGGGATAGCCTGGGTTCGGATATACCTTTACATTTTACGAGGTTTCATCCTGATTATCAACTGAGGGACAGGCCTCCTACACCGCTGGAAACCCTGGAGAACGCCTACCGGATCGCCAAGGAAGTGGGTTTGAAGCATGTATATCTCGGAAATGTGCGCGGGAAAGAAGGCGAAAGTACATTCTGCCCCAATTGCGGTAAATTGCTGATCAAAAGAGTCGGTTACATGATATCTGATATGAACATAGAGAACGGGAAATGCAAGTTCTGCGGAGAGAAGATCGCGGGAGTATGGGAGTAGAATATATGGGAAGGATTTAACGAATGAATGGGAATTGTAAGGGCAATCAGGTGAAAAGGTGCGCCGGTTAGCAGGGACAATAGAAAACACTGTAGTCGCATGGCTTTAGCCTGCGCTGGGAAATGACGAGAAAACAGGAAATAGGAAAATAGAAATTGAGAAAATATGAATTTCACGATATGTACGGTGGGCTATACCCGGAAGGTGGCGTCCATCCTGGCGTCAAAAAAAATGATAATATTCTACAATGAGATCATCTAAAAAGCACATTTTATTTATCACGCAGTATTTTCCACCGGAGATGGGTGCATGCGCTGGCAGGATATATAAGTTCGCGGTAGGATTACGGAAGCGAGGGTATAGGGTTACGGTGTTTACGGAAATCCCTAATTACCCTTCAGGGAAAATCCACAAGGATTATAAAGGACGCTTATTCAAGCGGGAGAATATTGAAAGTGTGGATGTCTGGAGATTACCCGTTTTTCCAAACTCCAGGATTACAATTGTCGGAAGAATAGGTTACTACCTTTCATTTATGATTTCTGCCATTTTTTTCTCTATATTCCGAAGCAAAGTAGATGTGGTTTTTGCGACATCTCCACCCTCAACAGTTGCGTTAGCTGGCGTTTTTATAAAATTTTTTAAAGGATGCAAGGCAATCGTAGATATTCGTGATCTCTGGGCGGGATCGATAATATCCATGGGATATGCCAGATGGAGTCTCGCTGGTTTTCTCATTTTTATTGAGCACTTTGTGTATAAAAACGCTAGTATCATTACGACTATCTCCAAAGAAGTAAAAAAAATAGTAGCCCTGGAAGCTGGATTTGAGTCTGATAATGCTAAAATAGTATGCCTTGAAAACGCAGTTAATCCAGAAGTATATTCCTCGGTGGGCAAGATCGATAAATGGAAGGGCAAGTTTGTGGTTATGTATTCTGGTAGTCTTGGTATTGCGCAAGGTTTAATGACAGTGATCGATGTTGCGATACTTCTTAAAGAATATCCGGATATTCATTTTGTTTTCATAGGTGATGGTGTAGAGAGAGACAAATTGGAATCTGTCTCTAAAGGTTTGAACAATGTTGAATTTTTAGGTGAGAAACCACGATCGATGATTCCGGAGTATTTAAAAAGAGCAGATACTGCGCTAGTGCCTCTCAAGGATGTTGAACAGTTCAAAGCAGTTTACCCGATTAAGCTTATAGAGTATTTAGCAGCAGGAGTGCCGGTAATTTGCAGCTTAAAAGGTGAAAGTGCGAGAGTAGTCGAGGAGTTTAACGTAGGGATTGTTGTACCTCCGGAAGATCCACCCAAATTAGCGGAAGCTATTATAAATCTATATCATGATAAAAATAAGAGAGATCAATTTGCATCGAATACACACAGGATTATAAAAAAGAATTTTTACCTACCTCAGAAGCTGGAAGCCCTTGAGCGGATAATTAATAGTCAGGTTATTTTTTAACTAGTATAAAATTCATAGTACTTTTCTCTTAAATTCTTCCAGGTATATTTCTCCCCGGTCTTTAGAGCGTTCCCGGACATAAGCCGATATAGTTCGGGATCATCGGTAAGCATTGAGACATATTTTACAATTTCATCCCAATGCCCTCGCTTAATTAGATAGCCATTTTCCCCGTGTTTCACGAGTTGACCCACTCCACCAACATCGGTTGCTATAACCGGCAAACCGGAGAGGAAAGCCTCTACTATGGTCAATCCAAAGCTTTCAAAATCAGGGACGTTAATATAGATATCTGCTCTTTTGTAGTATTCGGGCATATCTTTGTAATCAACGGAACCAACAAAGTTTATTCCTTCAATACCATTTTGTTCAACAATCCTGTTCAGATGTTGCTGTTCTCTAAAGGACCCTATAAATTCCAGTTTTGCTTGAGGATATTTAGTTTGTATTATTCGAAATGGTTCGATCAATTTATCGGTATTTTGGTATTCGCCACTTCTTTTGATAACATTTAGTAGCAAGGGATTTGCTTTTATTCTTGATTTTGCCCCAAATTTTTTATCGTCCAGGAAATTTGGGACTAGAATCCATTTATATATCCCTTTCTTTTGGAAATATTCCACCAGGTAGTCTGATGGTGTACTTACCCGGTTTGCCTTATTCAATATCAATACACCAAATTTCCCGAGCTTCGGAAGCAGCTTTTGAGCTTTGCTTCCATGCATGGTTAGCACGGTTTTTTTACCGAATATTTTCGCGGTGATAATCCAGAAGCCATTAAGAAAAAACGCGCCTACCCCCGCTGTTGAATGAATGTGCAAAATATCGAACTTTCTCCAATTGGAGATCATCTCGCTAACAACAATAATAAACCTGATTATGCGGTTCAATAACCTCTTATGCTTTCTTGATGTGACACCAGCCCTGGTGTTTATAACAGTCAGGTTCACACCTTCCTGCTTTAATTTGCTGCACAAGAGTTTGTTCAAAACTGCTATTCCACCAATGGGTGGCGGTAATGGACCAAGCATACATATCCTTAATCCCTGGAAATTCAATTTTTTACTGTCGTTTTTCTGCATGGCTTTTCTATGGAATATTATATGCGATCCCTGTACCTTGTAAAGTTAAAACCCATATCCTTAGCCTCTTTAATTAGTGGTTCTAAATTACAGTTTTTCATGATGTCAGCAGGATCAAAGTAAACGTTTACGTCAGTTTTACTGCGCTTGTGGAAATTCAGCAGCCTCATGAAAGAATCAGCGAAAGAATTGCTTCCTCTGTGAAAAAGCCCGTATATCAATCTCTTGCTTCGGAAAATATGATAAGTATCGAAAGCAGTGTAAGGGTGCACGGGGCAAGTGCTTACCGGGAATTCTCTGATATTATGCTCCTTCGGGATATTACCGGTATTAAAATCCAGCGCGGAGCTGTCATACTTATAACCGAGTTCGTCAAGTACCTTGAATATGAAATCAAAATCAGCGTTAGCAACTGCCCCGAAGTGAGGAAGCCTGAAACCCACTGGGCTGTAATTCAGAACTTCACGGGCAATCGTGTGCATACCCCCGATTTCTTTTATGATATCCTCGTTTGTCAAATGAGAAAAACGGAGATCAGGGTTCAGTTCCTTGTTGTCAGGGTGGGAATAGGTGTGATTCAATATCTCGTGACCGTTGGAAATTATTAGTTTATGCTCTTCGGGGTAGAGTTCGATCCATTTCCCCACGCACGCGAAAGATGCTTTTACATTAGCCTTGTTTAGCGTATCCAGCAGGGCGGGAAGGGATAGAACATCTTTTGAATAATCGCAATCAAATGATAGATAAAAGTACAGCGCTTTCTCATCATCCACTTTTCTGTAACGAAACCGGTTTATCAGCGGGTAGAAAATATTTAATGCCCCGTAAAAATATTTATTCATCAATAGCCTCTTCAGGTATAATAAAATAATTCAGTTTGATAATTTTGTCAGTACCTTTAACTCTCACATTAATACACTTACCAGGAGTAGCTACCCCATAACTGGGAGAGAATTCATAATCCTCGATAATACTATCCGCATGGTCATTTTCGCGAGATATCAGTAGCTTTATATTCAGTTCGCCATTCGTTAAATCATAAGTTTGACTGCTTTTCCCGGTAACCTTCATTATAGGCTCTGCAGTATTTCCAAGATTTAAAGGTTTGGAGATACTTCCATTTGCGTTAACTTCCCATTCGGGGTGAACATGGAACCTGCTTTCGATTGAGTTCAGTGCCTCCCCGGTTATTTCGTCGTTTATCTCTACGATGTTTTTATCAGAATGCAATTTTATCTCTCTTATCTGCGTATAATCCTTTGCTCTCTTCAGATGTAATTTAACCAATTTTACCGGTCCATCCAGCTTGTGATCAATTACCTCACAGCTACTTTTAATATTCATAGCAAACAATGGATAAGAATAGATTCCGTTTTGCTCCAATCCGTTGACCTGTATAGCATTATGCGCTTTAACCGACCTGAATGATATTCTTTTATCCGGAGATCCGGTATAGGAATATGTGCCCGGATCCACTAAAACGTATTTATCTTTGTAAAACAGAACGAAACTCAGCAAGTCGTTATGCTTGTGTCCTCCGAGCGTTTTTTTATCGGGGGGATTGGCGTTGGCTATCACGGAGATGTTCTCGTTCCCTAAAAGAGCGTACCCGCATTTGTATATGTTACAGCCCCTGGCAGGATTTATATTATCATAAATATTATTTTTTGTCAACCATATTATTTCCTCAGGGATCAAGTTTGCAGGCTTGGTGTATTTTTCATTATCATTGAGTAACACATGTCCGATTTGGATAAGATGGCTGAAATTCGAGTAGTCTTTTTTATAATATGATCCGAGTCTGAGCAGACTTCCATTATCGGCGTCTCCGATGTTGGGGAAAGCGCCGGATTTGTTTGAAATGTTTTCAAGAAAACGCAGCATTTTCTTCAATTTTTTTTCATAATTTTCAGGAAAAGATTTGCCATTCTTTTCTCCCCACAGGAAAGCGTAAAGGAACATCTCAAGGACCGCTGCGTGATAGTAGAAAGAATTCTCATATTGTACGCCTTCGCTGTCAACTTGTTCGGACATGCAGGTATTTAGTCCTTTGTATCCTTTATCAAGCCAATGTTCGCCTGTGCTGGTTTTCTTGAACAAGAGACCCCCCAGGAATAGTCCCAGGAAATCTGCGACGGTATGGTTGTTCGTGTATCCGGTTTGCGAGTGCTCAACATTTTTGTTGAGAAACAATGTATGTATATATGCTGATTTAAGGATAGTATCCGCTAAATTGCTATCCTCCCTGAGCTTTTTTAAAAATAACCTTGCAGCTAAGATAATATTGATCAAGCGTAAAGCAACATCCATTGCGACTGCCCAGTTGACACCATACATGTAGGGATTTTTGTCATACCAATCCAATAGCTGGGATTTGAATTCTTCGTAATATCTTGAGTCTTCATTAAGTTTAAAAGCTTTTCCAAGTGTAATGAAATGATAGAACCTGCTAAGTTCTCGGGGTACCTTGAAATCAAGCTTTGTATATAAATAACTTTTTCTGGTTTTCTTGCGGAAGTTAATATAGAATTCGGGTTTGAAGGTATATCCATTAATGAAGTCTTTGTGCCAGTCAATGTCTTTAATCACTTGTAGCTTATAGCTGAGAATGGAGTAATTGCCGTCCAGAATGGAGTTTGCCTCATTAACGATTCTTTTCTTATAAAACCGGGTTGTTTCGCTTTCATCAAGATGAATTTCGTCGTTAAAAAGCCAAAGCTGTTCAAGATCATTTAAAAATGTGTCGCGATCTGATGGTAGATCTATGTTACCCTTAATTACTTTTTGGGTATGCAGCTTCAGCAGTGGGGTTCTAAATAAGCATTTAATCCTTGAGAATAATGAGTTTATGACCCCTCGAAGATATTTAATACCAAACAGATATTTTATCATGCTAAGCAGTTAATCCAGGTAACCAAGATTTTGTAATCGTTTTTTTATTTCCTTTTCCCCTTCTTCGGATGTTTGAGTAGGATCACAGAATCCCTTGTATTTTTTTTCGCCTGTTTTGCGTTGAGCGTATTCCGAATCCGCTTTGAATATTTGAGGGGGCACTTCTCCGTCCATATCCGAGTCCTTAGGTAAACCGTACAGATGCATAATGGCAGGAGCCAGGTCAAATATCTTAATAGGTTTGACTTTTTCGCCAATTTTAAATCCCTCGCCATAAAAAAGGAAAATTCCGGGTCTTGCATTAGACGTGACCCACTTTTTGGGTTTCTCGAAAATAGAGGTACCTCCCAATCCACCATTGATATGAACTCCGTAAGGGTATTCAGCTATTAGATCCGGAGCTAAGCTGGTATAATCTCCATTATAAATGTCATCACCTTCATGGATTTTCGATATAATTTTTATTTCGCTATCGTTATCGTTATACCTGATTGACAGGAGCGCTGTTTCCAATTCACCTTTAATTCGCTTCCGTTCTTCTTCGTTCTCGATATTCAATAGGTAAATTGGACCCTGTCCAGAAGCGTAAACCTTGCTCTTTTCCCAATCGAGCAGTGATGAATGAGCCTCGTGTCTGAAACACCCATCAGCTTCGGGAAGAGACTTGATCAGACTCGTTGGAGTTATCTTTCTTAAAAAGGAGGTCAGCCGTAATTTTCCCGTAAGCTTCAGCAGGTTCTCCTTATTTATGCCAAGTTTCTGGGCGATCCCTTTCGCTTTTCCAATAGCGATTTTCTCGTTGAACTTCAGATAGCCCTTCTGGGTAAGCCACCTGTTTATGTAGAAAACGACGTTTATGGGAGCGAGACCATGGTCTGACATTAATATTACATTATAACTCTTTTCGATGAACCATCTAAGGTAATCATCCACGATTTTCCAGCCCTTGAGCACTTCATTCGATTTATAGTAGAAATGGTGGAGTATGTTCAGGTAAAAGAGTGTTAAGTGAAGAAAATCCACGTTCTCTTTTTCCAGGAGGTATTTTGCGACCTTGAACCTCTGTTTGAACATCTCATAGCAATCGTTGACGCCTTCCTGTGTTGACACAGCGGATGTTGGGAATACTTTATAGCCGAAATCGTCTTCGATTTTTTTTTGCAGATCAATGGGGTAGGTATAGTCGTTCCCGAGAGCTGACGCCCCGCCGCTTATCATGAAGCCGTTCAATTCGTGTGGCGGATAAGTGGTTGGCATATTGATCACCCCGACCTTCAATCCCTCATCGCTCAGATAATCCCAGAATTCTCTTGATCTGTAAGAAGTTGCAGGTGGTCCGGAAATGATCTTCTTCTGTACTTTATCTACAACTTCCCACCAGAAGACGCCGAATTTCCCGGGATTTTTTCCCGTCGAATAACATTTCCAATTTGGGCTGGTCACGGGAGGAAGTGAAACATCCAGGTCTCCCCAGCAACCTTGATCCTTCAAAAACTTGAAATTGGGGAGTTCTCCATTCTCGATCCATGGATCTATCAGATGCCACGCTGCCCCATCTAAGCCTATAACTACAGTCTTTTTCATCTCACTCTTAGCTAAATAACATGCACTAAAATGAAACAAAGATAATGAGTAAAGTCAAGTAAATTCACAGTTAATCCCCTGTGTTAAAGGTCTGGAATTCCGTTTTTCTCCAACAGGAAAATGAGCATTAGTTCTAAATCAAAGAAAGTTTTCTAATTATGTTTTGTGAGATTTGCTGGTTTCTCATTGTCAGATTCTTCTTGCGTTGAACTGGAAACTCTGCTTTTCATTTCAATGTAATACAGCCAAACAGCGTTTATCAATCCCGCAAATATCCATAAGCCGTGTCTTCCTTCACTTATTAACGTATTGATTGAGAAGTAAGTATAGATGCCAATCAGGATCTTCATCAGGGAACTTATATCCCGGTATTGTTTATCCTTGGTTTTGATTATTCTGTATCCATAAATGAAAGGGATAGTTATGAATCCAAGCATAAAGACCAAACCGAAAATCCCCTGTTCCACCATAGATTCTACAAGGATATTGTGAGGAAATGCAACTCCCTGAATTTTATAAACTACTGGAAGGGAAGTTTGCCACGAGCTTGTTCCTACTCCAACCAGGAAGTTTTTGAGATTGCTTGTAAAAATTTCAAAGCTGGTTTTCCAGTAATAGAGCCTTGAGAGGGAGCTAAAATCGTTTTTCACTGAAAGTTGTAAGATCCTATCCTTCAAATCAAAAGGCAAGGTTGCTAAAAACCATATCAGTGCAGCTAAAGTGATCAGCGGAAAGACTACTTTTATCCATTTAGCTTTCTTCGTGAAAAAATAGAGGTAAAACGCGCTAACCATAACACAAGCCCCCAAAGGAGCTCTCGTTGCCGATAGAATGATGAGATATAGGGTAATGAATGCCAGTAAAAGCAAACCAAGTTGATGAATGAACTTTTTTGCCCTGGTTATATAGTAAAATGAAAGAATAAAAATAACTCCTAATCCCCTTACATAATCGATATCCTTTTCGGTAAATCCAAAGAATCTATCCAGGACCAATCCACCTGTTAAGTATGAATAGAAAGAAAACCCAACTACTATTAATCCAAGTATATAGAGTATTTTAACTGATTTCTTCATCTGGTCGATACTAAAAAACCTTAGCACAAAAAAAGGGAGGAATCCGAAAGCAAATAAAGCGAGAGTTCGCTGAAAACCCTGGTCAAATCGAATGGAATAACTCAAACCGAACGCGATCATCGCGAAGATCCCCAGAGCGAAGAAATCGAGAGCGGTGATACCCAATTTATTGACATCGAAGCTTTTAATGAGGATGACGAGTATCGATAAAAAAACCAGCAGATAAAGAGAAATTCCCACGAGATTATTCCCAGGATCGGAAGTCACGTATTGAAAGGGGATGCTGAGAAGAACAGACCCAATTATAGAATAAGTTGCCAGTGTTTCAGGCAAATTCCAAGAATAAATACAGGCTAACAAAGCTGCGGATAATACCATCAACCAAACAGGTTTCTTTATAATTAGGAAAAGGATAAGCAGGTCGATCAGTATGACTACCACCAATATTCTGAACCAGGTTTTATCTAATAAGTTTCGCATCGAGTAATCTAATTAGGTTTTATAAAATTCTTGAAATTACGTATAATCTAATACAATCACAAACTTTTATCAATAAAATATTTCTATATTGTTATAAGTGACGTCAAGGCAGATATCTATTGAGTAGATTTTTTCACTGAACTGAGTTCTTTAGTAATTAATTCAGCTCTATCTCTCCAAAGATTTCCGTTATTTATAAAATTATAGCCGTTTCTACCCAATTTTTCAGCCTCTTCAGGATTTTCAAGGAGATGAGCGACTTTTTCCATAAAGTCATTCCGGGACGTATATACCAGACCAGTTTTAAAACGCTTTACCAATCTTGCAGTTTCAAAGTTGTTCGAAACCACCATTGGTTTTCCGTAGGACATTAATTCGTATAACTTTAGCGGTACAATAAAGCTTAAATAGGGCGATTTTTTCAGTGCTATTACATTTAAGATGACCCTGTCCATTATCCCGGGCAATTCTGTCGATTGGATGTGGACAATGCTTACGCCCTCGATTCCCTGGTATATATGCCAAAAACGCTTCTCCGCTTCCCTCAATCCTAATATACATTTCAGGTAAGGGTGTTTTATCTTCAATAACTTGTAACCTTCAACGAGAGTTTCAAGGTCGTATTTTTCTCCAGCGCCGCCAATATAAAAAATACTGTCTGGCTTAGATTCCGTTTCTATCTTATTAAGTTGTATGTGCAAGCCTCCCGGGGGGAGCAAAACCTTGTTTTTATGCTTGAAAAGCGCGGCGAAACTAGCCGTATGAACGAAAAGAACATCTGAGAAACAGGTATAAAATCTCACCGATAAATGCCACCCCAGGAAAAGCAGCCAGGTTTTGAAATTCAATCCCCGTCGGAATTCCTGGAAAAACGGATGGGCATCCCTGATAAAGATACCAACTGGAATGCGCATTAGCTTGCAGATAAGAAGAATGAGTATATCCATCTCGATAGCGGAGGTAGTCGATGGTTCCATGTACATATAATCTACTTTATAAATCCTGCCCGAAAAAATGAAATTGATAATACGAAGTCTCCTGAATCTCCTGTTCCCCTGAATTACGAAAACTTCGCCAAATTCCCGAAGGTTCTTAATAAGATTATAAGACCTCACTTTTATTGCGCTGTTTAACCTGTCGAGAGTCGTGTGACAAACGAATAGTATTTTTTTACTGTTTTTCATTTACTTGAACAATCCAAAAAACTTGAGTAATTCCCTTATGCTGGTTTCCCTTAAGACCCTTAAGGCGATAAAATATGCAGAGAAACCTGCGAAAACTGATATGATTATTGAAAACAAAGGATTAAAGAACGAACTTATAAAATAGACAACGACACCCATTATCCCGGAAGAGAGCAGCACCTTGATTATGGTTGCTAACGGAGCTGACCATTTCAGGTATTTTCTTGAATACCAATAAGATAAAAGAAAAAGAATTACGAAGGAAATTAGATTCGCGTAGCCGGCTCCGATAAACCCGAATGAACTGACCAGGATTATCGTGAGTAGAACGTTGATAACTCCAGACACAAATACTAATGCTGACAACAGGTATGTCTTCTTCGATAGCTCGAAACCTTTAATAACATAAGTCAATATGCCGTTTACATAAATACATGCTATTATTAGTGGCATGACCTTGTAACTCTCCAAATATGATTCAGGTGCAAATAGCATTATAACGTCCTTTGAAAGGACAGAGAGGAAAACAGCTATTGGAGTGCATATAATGAAGAAATAACGCGACAGGTTCTTTATCAGATTGGCGGTAAGTTCTTTTCCTTCTTTCTCCCACGCTTCCACGATGATAGGGTAGGCTGCCAGCATCAGGATGGAAAAAACCATGGTAAGCGCGCGCTCCGATATGGTGTAGCTGATAGAATACAAACCGACCTCAACGCTTCCTCGAAGGATCTCAATTATGTACCTGTTCGACAAGTTCAGGAGCCACATAGATATTAACGTCAATGTTACGGGGAATCCGAACAAGAAGAATTCCCTGGCTGCCCTTGGAGAAAATTTCGAAAATTTAAGTTGTGAAAAAACCCTGCCGGTTCTGAAAATAAATGGAACAAGCAGCGCTCCCGCCAGGAAAATCCCGAGCAATAAACCGCTTATACTGAATTTTAAAAATACCACCAGCAGAATGCCTAACAGAGGTTTACCGATAGCATGAAGAGACCGAAAGAGACTGAAGGACCAGGCTTTTCTTGACGCTCGTAAAAAACTTAAACCTAAAAGAATTAACGAGTTACCAACAAACGGCAGCAAACTCAAAAGCAGCAAAGCTTCAACTTGCTCGTTAAAGAAATTACCACTCCAAATCACCGCTGCTAAAACAACGGAAATGATTATTACGCCTATCAATAAAGAGCCTATGATAGTAGAATAATATTCAGCAAGCTTGCCTTCGGATTCGTAATTTACATAAAATCTAATAATGGAGTTTCTCAGCCACTGTGCAGCGATCGTTGTCAGCAAAGCTACGGTAGATAAAGCCAGAGCGTAGTTACCGAACAGGTCAGGAGGGAAAAGCCTTGTGAATATAGGAACAGTTATCACACCAACGAGCGCGGGAATAGCATTAGAGGGTATGTATTTGAAGGCGTCCCTGCCAGTTTTCGCGGTAAAATCGTCCATGATATTCTAATTGGAAATTGTTCCCTCGATTATCCTGCTGATCCTTGCGCTCGCCCCTTCGCCGTTCAAACCATTATCCTTGTGCGGAGCGGTTTTACTCAAAGTACTGATGACCTGTGTAATTTCTTCTGTTTGAATGTTTAACAAACGATTCCTGTATTCGGTCAGCATTTCAACCCACTCAGTTTCATCCCTCAATACCAGGCACGGCACACCCAGCCAGTATGCCTCCTTCTGGACGCCCCCGGAATCGGTCATGATGACGCTTGCGTGCTTCTCAAGAACCAGCATATCCAGGTAACTCACAGGCTTGATGAGTTTGAGCTTTGGACCAATACAGCCCGTAAGCCCCAGTTCATCTATCCTGGAAACCGTTCTCGGATGAACAGGAAATACGATTATTTTATCAAGTTTTGATATATTTGTCAAGATTTTATTTAGATTATTCTCAATATCAGTATTCTCAGCCCGGTGGATAGTTAACAGGTAATATTCTTCAGGTACGAGATCCAGCTTCTCGATTACTTTCGACCTTTTTTCGGCTATGGGAAGAAAGTGTTTCAGGCTCTCAAGCATAACATCCCCAACGAGATGGATACCTTCTTTAATCCCTTCAGTTCCGAGGTTTCTCACGGCAGTCGGTGTGGGACAGAACAACAGGTCGGAAACATGGTCGGTCAGTACCCGGTTGATCTCCTCCGGCATGCTCATTTTGAAAGACCTCAATCCAGCCTCGATATGAGCCAGCTTTGTATGGAGTTTCGATGCCGCCAGAGCGCCAGCCAGAGTTGAATTCGTGTCCCCGAATACAATGACCAGCCCGGGTTTTTCGGCAAGGAGTACCTCTTCTATTTTTTTCAGCATCAATCCGGTCTGCCTGCCGTGGCTGAAAGAGCCCACACCGAGATTATGGTCGGGCTTCGGTAGTCGCAACTCATCAAAAAATATACGGGACAGTTCATCATCGTAATGTTGCCCCGTATGAACCACTATTTCATTATGCAGCTTCCTTAACTCCTTCGAAAGTGGATAAAGCTTAATAAACTGGGGTCTAGCGCCAATTATGGAAATTATTTTCATATACTACGTAGATAAGTTACTTTGATTTTAAACCTTCGTTCACTCATTGATACAGGGATGACCGTCGGGGAATCTAATTCTATGTCTATCGCTTTGTTTAAGTTTTATTCTCAGTGCCGTCGTTTGCGTTTACCCTGTTTAACGTATCTTCCTATTTTTTATTGCCTGTTTTCCCGCCCACATCCATGCAGTCATCCCCCGTTAGATAAACTTTGTTATAACACGGGGCAGGCATTCATCCAAACATCCGGTTTTTTCTATTCTAACCAACCACCTTCTTTATCACCTCAACCACTTCATCCATCTGGGATTCTGTTAGTTCGGGATATATCGGTAGTGAAATGACCTCGTCTGCCGCCTTTTCGGTCACCGGGAAGCTGCCCTTACCAAATCCCATGTAAGCGTAAGGTGTTTGAAGGTGAATGGGCAATGGATAGTAGATCGAGTGTCCTATCTTATTTTCTGCGAATGCAGCCTGAACATCGTTTCTCTTCCCTTTGACCCTGATGGTGTACTGATGGTAGATATGGTATCGGTCCGCTGTCTCGATGGGGGTTTCGACCCCTTCAACACCGGCAAGCAACTGGTTGTAATACGCGGCGTTCTTTCTTCTATTTTCGTTCCAACTATCGAGGTATTTTAATTTGACGTTCAGAACCGCTGCCTGGAGAGCGTCCAATCTGCTGTTATAGCCAAGTGTATCGTGGTAGTACCTTTTACTGCTGCCGTGCACACGGAGTTTTTTAGAGAGTTCGCATATTTTCTCGTCGTTTGTAGTAATCAAGCCTCCGTCGCCGGCTCCCCCGAGGTTCTTGGTGGGGAAGAAGCTGAACGCGCCGGCATTCCCGAGAGCCCCGGCTTTGACTCTCCTGTACTTCGAGCCGATAGCCTGGCAGGCATCCTCCACTATCATTAGGTTATGTTTGTCGGCTATTGCCTTTATAGCGTCATTGTCGGCGCATTGCCCGTAAAGGTGTACCGGCATGATACCCCTGGTTTTCGACGTGACTTTTTTCTCGATCTCCACCGGGTCTATATTGAAAGTGTCGGGTTTTATATCGGCAAATACCGGTATCGCGCCTATGTTCGATATGGCTTCCGCGCTCGCGAAGAACGTGAAAGGGGTGGTTATTACCTCGTCTCCCTTACCTATTCCGCATGCAAGGAGGGAAATAACCAGCGCGTCGGTTCCCGAAGCTACTCCTATTGAATATTTAGTGCCGCAGTATTCCGCGGCGTTCTTTTCGAATTCAGCGACAGCAGGTCCTAAAATGAACATGCCGCTTTCTAATATCCCTAAAACTGCTGAGTTTAGTTCGTCCCCAATTTCTTTGTATTGAGCTGCCAGGTCTAACAGTGGAACTCCCATTCCGCTTCCTCCTTATTATTCGTTATTGCTTTCCTTTTCTGATAATGATTCAAGTTATTTTTTCAGATTATTTTTGCTGTTTTCGATAAGCGCGTAAGCGCTGTGGTTATGTATGGATTCGACGTTCTCAGCTTCGACGGAGAACCAGGTTATCCTTTCATCATTGTTCAAAGCCTCGGATACCATTCTAACAATATCCTCAACGAACCTTGGGTTTTCATAAGCATGCTCGGTTACATACTTTTCGTCCTCCCTCTTCAGAACGGAATAGACCGGTGAGCTGGAGGCAGATTCCGCTGCTTCAATCAATTCCTCGAGCCAGATGAACCCCTTGCTGATCGTTTTTATTGTAATATAACCCCTCTGATTATGCGCGTTGAATCTGCTTAGTTCCTTGGAACAGGGGCATAATGTATTCACCGGCACCCTGACTCCCAGGATGAACTCGAAATCACCATTTCTCAATGAACCTTCGAAAGTAGCCTGATACTCAAGGTAGCCCTTGCTCTTAGAGACTGGGGCTTCCTTTTCGATGAAGTATGGGAATGTCATCTCGAGATGAGCGCAATCAGAATTGAATGTTTCACATACCTTTTCCAATATAGGCTTCAGCTCCTTGTACGTAATTTCGCCCCTGTACTGGTTCAGAACCTCAACGAACCTGCTCATGTGCGTTCCTCTCAGGTTTTTGGGGAGGTCAACGAACATCGAGACGTCAGCAACGGTATTCTGATGATCGTTATTTTTATCCAGAACGCTTATCGGATATTTCAGTCTGCGAATACCTACTTTATTTATAGGGATTTCGAAAACAGGCTTCTGTTTTTGTACATCATTCTTCATATTAAGGTCATAAAATATATTCAAAGCGGGTTTTAAGTCAACATATTTTCATTGACATTGAATGTATATTCATTAAATTTAATAGGATGATAGCAATTTTGATGAACTTGGAGAATACAGAGAAGGGGTAAAAGTGATATGAAGCAAGTTTGGGCGCCATGGAGAATGGAGTATATCGAAAGAGGCGATCTGGATGAAGGTTGTCTTTTTTGTGAGAAGTGCTGTTCTGAAAACCATGAAGAGAATCTTATTCTGTTCAAGGGGAAACTGGGGTTTATAATAATGAACCGCTATCCCTATACCAACGGTCATCTTATGGTTGCGCCTATCAGGCACGTTGATTCGCTCGATAAATTGGAGACCGAGGAACTGACCGAATTGATGGAGCTTACAAAGAAGGCGATCAAGATTTTGCGGGATTGCTTCAATCCCCACGGGTTCAATGTTGGGGTCAATATCGGAAGGGTTGCCGGCGCTGGAGTTGTCGGACACACGCACATTCATATCGTCCCAAGATGGAACGGCGATACGAATTTCATGCCTGTCTTGAGTGATTCGAAAGTCATAAGTCAATGCCTTCAGGACACTTACAACAAACTAAAACCCCTGTTCTGAATTTTCACTAATGAACTTAACAATAAAATATACCGGCGTTTAGATACGTAAAAACCAACTAATCAGATGGATGCATGGATGAACCAAATCGTAAATTTGAAAGTAACAACCATCCAAACGTCCAACAATCCATTCATCCAAAGGTGATATAGTGAAGTTAGCAATATGTTCACAACAAAATTATAATATGATTGAAAAACTTTACCCAGGTCAATAGATTTAAATTATGGGAGCCACTCTTACTGAAAAAATAATTGCAAAAAATGCAGGGAAGAAGAAGGTTAGTCCCGGGGAAATTGTAACGGTTTCACCGGACCGGATACTCTCTCACGATAATACCGCAGCCATTATCAAGCATTTTAGAAAGCTGGGCGTCGAAAAGGTTATAGCGCCGGAAAAGCTGGTGATAGTGCTCGACCATGTAGTTCCGGCTGCAACTGAGACATACGCGGTCAATCACAAGGAGATTCGAAGGTTTGTCGATGAGCAGGAGATCCGAAATTTCTTTGATGCGGGATGCGGCATCTGTCACCAGGTGCTTCCTGAAGAGGGATTCGCGGTACCGGGGACTTTGATAGTCGGGGCGGATTCCCACACGACGACTTATGGAGCGTTCGGAGCGTTCTCCACAGGTGTGGGGAGATCGGAGATAGCGGTGACCTGGGCGACGGATGAGATCTGGCTGAGAGTTCCCGAATCATATAAAATAGTGATAAATGGCGAGTTGCCTCCCGGGGTTACTTCGAAGGACGTTATTTTGAAGATCATTGGTGAGATTGGCGCGGATGGGGCGCTTTACAAGGCTGTGGAATTCGCCGGTCCGGTCGTGGATAGAATGACGATCGCCGGCAGGATGGTACTATCCAACATGGCGATGGAAATGGGCGCTAAGAACGGGATAATCGCTCCGGATGAGACTGCGGCTAAATGGCTTTTTAAACACGGGGTTTCGAATTTCGAAGCTCTTTGCCCGGACGATGACGCGAGTTATGAGAAGGTTCTCGAGTTCAACCTGGGAGACCTTGTTCCGCAAATAGCATTTCCCCATACAGTCGATAACGTGAAACCAATCGATGAAGCTGAGGGTATCAAAGTCGACCAGGTACTCCTGGGAACCTGTACCAATGGCAGATTCGAGGACCTTTACCTGGCAGCGCAGATCCTGAAAGGGAAAAAAGTTGCACCAGGCGTCAGAATGTTGTTGTTTCCAGCTTCGAGAAACGTATATTCACAAGCGCTTAAAAATGGATTGATGGAGATCTTTGCAGATGCCGGAGTTATCATTATGAATCCCGGTTGTGGTCCATGTCTCGGAGCTCACGAAGGTATACTTGCTCCCGGAGAAGTATGCCTGTCAACGGCAAACAGGAATTTCAAAGGTAGAATGGGCTCCACCGATTCGGAAATATACCTGGCAAGCCCCGCTGTTGCCGCCGCCAGCGCAATAACCGGGAAAATAACTGATCCCATCATTTTTATGTAGGACTTATAAATGATATGATTAAAGGCAAGATACACAAATTCGGAGACGACATAAACACTGATGTTATTTTCCCCGGAAAATACACGTACTCAATATCCGATCCGAAAGAGATGGCAAAGCACGCGATGGAAAACCTGGATCCTGAATTCGCGGAGAAAGCAGTTAAGGGAGATGTCATCGTTGCGGGGAAAAACTTCGGCTGCGGTTCGTCACGGGAGCAAGCCGCCACATGCCTGAAATACGCTGGTATCGAAGCAATAATAGCATGTTCGTTTTCGAGAATATTCTTCAGGAACGCAATCAATAACGCTATTCTCGCAATTGTGAGTAAAGAAGTATATGATTTTTGTGTTGACGGCGAGCCTATTATTGTGTATCCTGAAAGAGGTGTAATTCAAGTACGGGGGAAAGAATACAATTTCCCCAAATTATCGCCCGATATAATGGGAATTTTAAAAGATGGCGGATTGATAGAACACACGAAAAAGAAACTCTCTAAATAACTGAAACGATAGGTATGAGAACAAGCAAGATTAAAGAATTAATGAGACTTCTGGAGGAAAGCGAGCTGAAAGAACTTGAAATCACGCTTTTCGGAGGAAGAAAAATACGTCTGAGCAAAGGAATTACTAATTCAAACGGCGATACATATACAGAAGCGATCCCTGTAGGTGGAGCTGCAGGATTAGAACCTGTTAACATCAATTCGAATAAGGGAGAAACCACGAGCGCGGATAAAGATAAAACAAACGGGAACCTGGTAGAGATTAAATCTCCCATGGTGGGCACTTTTTACAGAGCGCCGTCACCTGATTCGGAACCATACGTGGAAATTGGAAATAGGGTTTCTGAGGGTGAAGTCGTTTGTATAGTTGAAGCAATGAAACTTATGAATGAAATAAAATCAGAAATTAATGGTATTGTAAAAAATGTTGCTGTTGAGAATGCTCAGCCAGTTGAATATGGTCAAGTTCTGTTTTTAGTTGACCAGGTAAAAAAATAGTATATTATGTAATTATTTGATAAAAAAGTAAGACATAAAAGGATGGAATAAATGGTAAATATAACGAAGTTGCTTCAAGATATGTTAAATAAGAACTCCTCTGATTTGCACGTCAGGTCAGGAATGCAGCCTTATTACAGGATAGACGGTACGCTTACTCCTGCTGACAAAACTATACTGAACAAAGAGGACATGGAGAAGATCCTTCAATACCTGTTAACAGAGGACCAAAGGAAACGGTTTGACGAGGCTAAAGAGCTGGACTTTGCGATCTCCATGCCAAATGTAGGAAGGTTCAGGGTCAATGCCTACATTCAGAGAAGCACCTTTGCCATCGCGTTCCGATTACTGCCTTTTGAGATACCCAGCTTCTCCGATTTGAACCTGCCCCCCATAATGGAACAATTTGCCGAGTATCGAAGAGGTTTGATACTGGTGACCGGAATTACCGGAAGTGGCAAGAGTACGACCCTGGCATCTATGATCGAGTATATCAATACTCACCGCCCTGAGAATGTTATCACGATCGAAGATCCTATCGAATACGTTTATTCTAACAAGCTTTCAATAATTGCCCAGCGCGAGATCGGCAGCGACACACTCTCGTTCGCCACCGGTTTGAAACAATCGTTGCGTCAGGACCCTGATATCATCCTCCTGGGAGAGATCAGGGATATGGACACAATGTCCACCGCATTGGCTGCCGCGGATACAGGGCATTTGGTTCTTTCTACTCTTCACACGATGGATGCAAAACAAGCGATATACAGGGTGCTGTCGTTTTTCCCTCCTCATCAGCACCAGGAGATAAGGTTGTTATTAGCCAACAACCTTCAGGCGGTGATATCCCAGAGGCTTATTCCGAGGTCTGATCAGCCGGGAAGGGTGCCGGCAGTTGAGATCTTGCTGAACACAGGCGCGGTCAGGGAATGCGTCATCAGTCCGGACAAAACCTCGGGGGTGAAGGACCTTATAGCGGACGGTAGAACCCAGTACGGCATGCAGACGTTCGACCAATCACTCATGGAATTGTTCAAAGCTAAGAAGATATCGCTGGAGACTGCCCTTGTGAACGCGTCCAATCCTGATGATTTCAGGCTGCGAGTGGGCGGAATTAAGAGCACTTCCGATAGAGCCTGGAAGATGTTTGATGGAGAGGAAGAAGAAGAGAACGGAATATAACAGTCAAAGGCGCTTGATAGAAGTAAATAATTTCCTTTTTATAATCCCTACGTGAAAAACTCTACAATTTTTCCAAAGGAGTCTAAACAGTTGTGAGAAGCAGCATATCCAAAGTCCTGGTGGCAAACAGGGGTGAAATTGCACTTCGCATAATAAGAGCGTGCCAGGAGCTGAACATTAAAACAGTTGCTGTTCACTCGGATATAGACTCGGATTCACTGCATGTTTGGCTGGCGAATGAGCACGTCTGTATAGGCGGTCCCAAACCCTACGAGAGCTACCTGGACCCGAGGCGGATTATCAGCGCGGCGATAATAACCAACGTCGATGCCATTCACCCGGGGTACGGTTTTCTCGCTGAAAACCCCGATTTTGCGGAGATATGCGAAGCCCATAATATCAAATTCATCGGACCGAATTCAGGGATGATAAGGAAGATGGGAGACAAGGCGGTCGCGAAAAAAATAATGCGGGAAGCGGGTGTACCTACAGTACCGGGAAGCGAGGATATAGTTGATGATCTTGGGAACGCTGCTCAAATAGCCGGGGAAATTGGATTCCCGGTTATCATAAAAGCGACTGCCGGCGGCGGGGGAAAAGGTATGAGAATAGCCAATGACATAGAGGAACTCAAGAAAAATTTCCCGATGGCATCCAGGGAGGCGGAAGCGGCGTTCGGGAATCCCGGGGTTTATCTGGAAAAATACATCGAGAAACCAAGACACATCGAAGTTCAGCTTCTCGGCGATGGTCAGGGCAACATAGTGCATCTCGGTGAAAGGGAATGCTCCATTCAAAGGAGACATCAGAAGCTTATAGAGGAATCCCCATCACCTGCAGTTGACGATGAACTCAGGGAAACCATTGGCAATATTGCAGTTAAGGGAGCGGGTGAGATAAATTACGAAAGCGCTGGTACTATGGAATTCCTGCTGGATAAAAACCATAATTTCTACTTCATGGAGATGAACACGAGAATACAGGTGGAGCACCCCGTTACTGAAATGGTCGTGGGCATGGACCTGGTGAAAGAGCAGATAAAGATCGCCGGGGGAATGAAAATGACACTGGACCAGGAAAGTGTCCGTATGAACGGGCACGCAATCGAGTGCAGAATTAACGCAGAAGACCCATACTCGAGTTTCGCTCCATCCCCGGGAAAAATTGAAAGTTTCCATATTCCGGGAGGACCCGGAATTAGGGTTGACACCCATGCCTATGCCGACTATATTATTCCACCCTACTATGACTCCATGATAGCGAAATTGATCGCCCATGGAAGCAGCAGAAAGGAAGCAATGGCGCGTATGAAGAGAGCTTTACAGGAATTCATTATTGAAGGGATAAAAACCACTATACCTTTTCACCAGAAGGTGCTTGAGAACGAAAATTTTGTCAATGGCAACTTCGATACCTCTTTTCTGGAGAATTTCACACTATAAGCGGAAAAGATGTGGAACGCAGATCGCAGGAAGGATGAAAATTGTTCGTAATTGAAACAGAAGTAATCAATAAGCTTGGTTTGCACGCGCGCCCGGCTACTCTTTTAGTGCAGACAGCGACTCAATATGCCGCATCTGTTCATCTTGAAAGGGACGATGAAAAAGTGGACGGGAAAAGCATAATCGAGGTGTTAACTTTAGCTGCTGAAATGGGTTCCATAATAAGGATAATCGCCAATGGGGATGATGAAAAAGAAGCTGCCCAAGCCATTGAAAAACTCTTCAAGGATAAATTCGGGGAAGACTGAAAATAGCATTTCACTTATAAAAATATCTACAGGGGGTTGAGTTACAGACGATTATCGATTAGGGAACAGCGAACGAAGATTTTAGAAGTGAAATATAAAAACAACCCCCAAAAAAAGAAAAAGTATGTAAGAAATAGGGGTTGGCAGCCAAATATACCCACCCAAACAGCAACCTCATTAAACATTTCCCATTGATAAAAGCTGACAGCTAGCAAATATTTTCCAATTTGTAACGAAATTACCGGTTGCCAAGTTGAAAAAATAATATTATTTCGACGCATGAAATAGTTGTTTTAATCCTCAGATGTATGCCACCTCGAAGTTGGTGTACACTTGCATAATTAATAATTTTTTCCCCTTGACTTTTGCATCCTTTTGGTTTATTATATAATTGTAGGCAAAAATAATTCGTTTTCCGGTCTATTTCAGGGCTAAGAACTAATTATTGCTTTTTTGGCAGAATGGAATGAAAAACCATTTCAATTCCATTGAAAATGAAATTTTCAAGTTTTCAAACAAAACACTTGACGGAATGGTGATATTATGATAAAAGATTTATACGAGCAATACGTTAGTACTGAAGTGATCACCGGTGATGCATTTCAGGACAGGTTCGAGATCGAGGAGGGGGAAATTCAAGGAATTACTTCTCAGGATCTAGGTGAATTATGGGGAGCGAACCCGGAGATATTCAAGCTATTACAGGTTAGTGATGATCTGGAAGGGGCAAGGGATGCCTTATATGATTATCTTGAGAAGAGGGAGCGATGGATTTTTGATGTTAATAACAATCTTCATCCTCTTGAAAAGGCGAATGTTCGGGATTGCATAAGGGTTTTAAGGAGTCTTATCGCGCCGATAAACGAGAAGCGCACGGAAACAAGCACTTTGAAAATCCTTTGGAAGTTGGCGAGAAAGGAGAATGAATTTGGGAAAAAACCATCCCGGGGTTTTATACTTGAGTTCATCCATCTTTTCAAAGGCATAGTAGGTCTATCAGGCATATACAGTCCGACAGGGGTATGTACTAAAGAAGTACCTGCTTTCATCAGTATGAATGGAAGGGAAGCAGCTCGAATAAGATCTAGCTTACTTGACCAGGAAGGCAGAACCATTGAAGACAGGATAAAAAAATACATTTTCGGTCTGGATCCTGTAACTGTAAGGAGTCGGAAATTTAACAGGGAAAGAATCCTGGACTATTTTAATGCTACTGACTCTGATTGGAATAATTATAAATGGCAGCTCGAACACGTTATCAGGGATGCTGATACACTGAGTAATCTGGTTATTCTAACCGAGGAGGAGAGAGAAGGCATTCAAATAGCTGCAAACAACAGGATTCCTTTTGGAGTGACCCCTTATTATGTATCCTTAATGGATGAGGATCCTTCGAGGGCTTTCGATCATCAGATACGCTCTCAGGTCATTCCGCCGGTGCGCTACTCGACAGTATTGAAAGAACGGCGTGCTGAGAGACACCTTGCGTTTGATTTCATGGGTGAGCATGATACTTCTCCGATCGACCTGGTAACCCGGCGTTACCCAAAGATCGCCATTATTAAACCGTATAACACCTGCGCGCAGATATGTATATACTGTCAGCGCAATTGGGAGGTTCGGCAGGTTCTTGACCCGGACGCTCTTGCCCCGATGAAGAAAATAATGGAAGCGTTGGACTGGTTTGATGAGCATAAGACCATTACAGATATCCTGATAACAGGGGGCGACCCCTTCGTTGCGGAGAACGAGCTTCTCGGGGCTATACTGGACAGAATTTCGGAAATGGAGCAGGTTGTTAGGGTACGTTTTGGCACGAGAATCCCGGTAGTCCTCCCCTTCAGGATCACGGATGAGTTAGTTAAGATGCTATCATATTACAATGAACCCGGCAGGCGGGAGATATGCGTAGTTACGCATTTCGAACACCCGTGCGAGGTAACACCGGAGGCTATGGAAGCGGTACAAAAGATCAAGAAGGAGGGTATGAGTATATACAACCAGGTGGTTTATACGATTGAGAACAGCCGCCGTTTCGAACTGGTTGCCTTGAGAAGAGCGCTCAGGCTTATCGGTGTGGACCCATATTATACCTTCAATGCGAAAGGTAAGGAGGAAACGAGGGTGTACAGGGTTCCTATCGCGCGCATACTCCAGGAGCGGAAGGAGGAAGCGCGTTTGATGCCGGGAATCGACCGTACGGATGAGCCGGTATTTAATGTGCCGAGACTGGGAAAGAATCACTTGAGGGCTTCGCAGGACAGGAGGCTTGTAGCTATAAAGCCCGATGGTAGAAGGGTTTACGAATTCCACCCCTGGGAGAAGAATATACTGCCAATCCCCACGTACAACTACCAGGATGTCCCCATCTGGGAATACCTCAAGGAATTAGACCGAAGGGGAGAGGATATCGAAGAGTACCGGAATATATGGTATTATTATTGAGAACGGCACGTAGCTATGCAGCCGGGATATTACCTGCGATTGATGCTGGTCTTCCGCATGCCCTGTTTAATTCTATTTTTTTTTGCTTAACCATAAAATTACTTCTGCCCCACCATGTTTATATGACATTTTGTTCTTCAATCAAAATGTTTAATTTAACATTTATATCTTAAGGTTTATAACGTCCCAGAGTTTCACCTGCAAATTGTAAAAAAATATATTCGTTATTATCATAAAATGCCTTGTAAACTTGATGCTAAAACAT
>JAFGQG010000125.1 GCA_016935765.1 bacterium | reverse complement strand
TTATAGGTAGTACTCAAATCATATATTTTTCATCTCTTGACAATACTATAATTTCATTGCAAACCAATTTGTGCCAAAACTGTGCCATTTTTTGCTCAAATTTGACCAAAATAGTAGGAATTGAATATTGACTAATGATTAATGCCACTCCCCTCCCCCCCAAAAAACTGTGACATGTAATTATTATAACATGCATTAATGAACATTGTCAAGAAAATATATTAATCCAAAAGTATGGATAGTCAGGATTTCAATATTAAATTCTCTATCTCATTCAAAACCGATATAAAATTCTTTTTCTCCGAATCTTCAATCTTATCCGGAAGGTGCTTATGATGCGGAAAAGTGTGTACTCTATGGTGAGGAGCGTTATCATATCTAAACAGCATTTTCCGGTCTTCATCCATCAAATGAAACCTGTATTTAACACTGGTTCCTTGTTCTATATATTCCATAAATTCAAGAATATATCCATTAATCAGAAGCAATTCACCGCGAATCATGCCTTCATCACTGGAAAACTCTTTATAGTCGATGTTTTCATCAATAACAATAGCAGTATCGCGAATTTTCTTCCTGACCCTTTCAAAATACCTGGAAATCAATATTGGAGTACCGCCTTCATTTTGTCGATGTTTTCTTTTAACTTCAACATTCCTTTGACCAATCCCCACCATTCGAAATAATCTTGATCATCGCCAAGGCTGCCTTCGTCAAACTTCTTCATGAAGCTCTTTGAAGACATACCATATTTTTTTTCTAACTGTTCGATTTCCCGGGAAACCAGTTGTAATTTAGCTTTCGATAAACTTATTTCTCTTCGTAAAGAATCTTTGACAATCAGCAATTCCTTGTCTTTTAATATTGCTTTCATCTTTTTATAATCTCCATAAAAAATGTATAAAATCTGTTCTTTTCACTCCGAAGATTATCAAAAATTTCATCTATTTTTATATTCTTCGAACTAGTGTTTTTTCATATACATATCTATTTAATACAATAAGATATTGAATATTTAATCTAAGTCAAACTATTTTCACTGTTCCCCCGCCTTATCTTAAATAAACCAATTTGAAGTTGCATAACAATAGCAGCCTCAACCTGAAATGAAGTCAGGTAAATGAATGAGAGCCTCTAAATTCTATATTCCTCTATGAATCCCCGTATCTTCCCTTCGAGATAATCCCGAATTTCCCTGAACTTGTTCAGTTTCTCTTCATCAGTTCCCTCGAACGCAGCCGGATCATCCATAGGCCAGTATATTCTCTTCGTAACACCTGGGAAAATGGGGCACTGCTTCTCAGCGTTAGCGCAAACAGTTATCACGTATCCGAAATGCACCTTCCCAAGATATTCGGTGATCGGCTTGGAGCGCTGGTTACTGATATCGATCCCTGCTTCATTCATAACCGCAATTGCCAGAGGGTGAATTGGCTTGGGTTCTAACCCGGCGCTGTGAGCCTCGAAACTCTCAACACCATATTCGCGAAGGAACGCTTCAGCCATCTGGCTCCGTGCTGAATTTCCTGTGCATAAGAATAGCACTCTTGACTTACTCATTGCTAATTCCTGCCCTCAAAATGCCTATTCATAATAACCAATGATCGGAACAGTTATTCGGGTAACCTCGTTGTCATTACCATCGAAAGCGGCAAGCGTAATTGATGCCTGGATCTCAACGATTCCCTCTTGCCTATCCTGAAGTTCGATCTCCAGCTTGGTCGATTTGCCGGACTTGAGATTATCCTTCTTTAATTCCGGCTTCTTAAGGAAATCCTTGGTATAATCAATGATCGCTAACTTCAATTCATCCTTCCACGGATTTGAAATAACCACTTCAGCCTCCTCCACGAAAGAATCTCCTCTTCCCAGATTGACGAGGTTTGGCTCACTGAAGATCCTCGGACCCTCGGAAAGGTCCCTCCAGACTGCAGTGTCGAGGTTCGCGCTGAATTGTAAATGAACGTTTATCCTTAGGGAATCGTTGGACATCACCATGATAGCCTTCGAAACCGGGTGTCTATACCCTGCAAGTCTGAATATTGCCGTAATCTCAGTAGATTCGTTCGGTTCAAGTTTATCCTTCTTTAAAGGGGCAGCGGTGCAGCCGCATGTAGGACGCACATTAGTGATGAGTAAAGGCGCTCCACCTGTGTTGGTTACCTGATAAGCGTGCACCAGGTAAGCATGTCCCTGGGGGGCAAAACCGAAATCGAACGTTTCAGAATCAAAGGAAATATGAGGTTTGGTCGGATCCATGACATCTTCAGTTCCAGCCGGCGCATTGTTTGTCACTTGCCCAAAAACCAAACCCGGTAAAATGAAGACCAGAAAAAGCAGCTTTCTCATTTTCTTCTCCCTTGTTAAATCCTATCGTTATACATTTTTCTCAAAAAAGAACCAAATATATATTAAAAATTCACCTTGTAAAGAAATATCTTAGCAACATATTTTTTATTCTTTGTCAACCAAAAATACTCCCATAGATTATTCCGGTTATTGTTGCCATGAGTACCACTAATAAAATAAAAACCGCTGTCTTCTTCGTTCCCATGATACTCCTGATGACCAGCATGTTCGGGAGTGACAGGGCGGGACCAGCAAGAAGGAGAGCCAGCGCAGGACCTTTGTTCATACCGCTTCCTATCAATCCCTGGAGGATAGGGACTTCGGTAAGGGTCGCGAAATACATGAAAGCGCCGACAACGGACGCGAATAGATTTGCCCATATAGAATTCACACCCACTGCTTTGACTATCCAATGCGAAGGTATAAAGCCCTCGTGACCGGGTCGCCCCAGGAGGAAACCCGCAATTAAAACCCCGATGAGAAGCAACGGTAGAATTTGCTTCGCGAATCCCCATGTGCTTTCGAACCACTCTCCGGACTCGCCCTTGTTTGTCGATGTGATTAAAGAAATACCGACTATAGCTGCGGCGAAAGGGAGCATGGGTTGATGATGGAAGAAGAACCCAAGGATAGCAACAGGGATAGCAGTCAGGAGAATTTTCCACCATTTGACATCGAACCATGATATAAGGATGACCCCTAACCCGGCAGCGAATATGGTGGTTATTATCCACTTCAGGGAGTATATTGTGAACCATGCGCCAGCTGTCTCTGTGGGTTTACCCCAGTTCGCGAACACCAGGATTCCCACCATAGACGCGAAGTACAGAACATTTTGCCACAGTGGTCTCTTTACTTCCGGTTCGGGAGCCAGCATCTGCGCCTCCGCTTTGGCTTTTTCCTCTTTCCTGAAAATAAGGTGCATCAGAAGCCCGATGACTATGCTGAAGACTATTGCCCCGACCGCTCTCGCGATACCCATCTCGAGACCCAGAACCCGCGCGGTAAGTATTATCGCCAGTACGTTTATCGCGGGACCGGAATAGAGAAACGCGGTGGCAGGACCGATACCAGCGCCCATCCGGTAAATCCCCGCAAATAGCGGAAGCACAGTGCAGGAACACACAGCGAGAATTGAACCGGAAACCGAAGCGACACCGTAAGCCAGAACCTTGTTAGCCCTCGCGCCCAGGTACTTCATCACCGACGCCTGGCTGACGAACACACCGATAGCGCCAGCAATATAAAAAGCCGGGATCAAGCAGAGAAGAACATGCTCTCGAGCATACCACTTTACTAAATGAAGCGATTCGAAAATAGCAGCAGTGAAACGCGAATATCCCAACGGAAGGTAAAACGCCGCAAGAAAAAGAATAGCTATCAGAAGCAGCTTTTTCCATTCTGATTTCCAGGACATCGTTACATTTCCTCCTTAATCCACTCTACTATCTGCTCAACAGACGGGACCTTTCCTACAGATTTGATTTTACCATTAATGACTAGAGCAGGTACCGAAAGTATTCCAAGATCCGTAATTTCGTTAATATCGGAAACCTTTTCAACGACATTTTCCAGGCTGAGCTGTTTTGCGGCTTCATTGGTTCTCTGCTCGAGTGAATTACATTTTACGCATCCTACGCCTAATACTTTTATCTCCATTTCTACCTCCTTTACCTGTTATCACGTTCCTAAACATATTATATTTTAAATTATAACCAGATATATTCCAACTCCTATAATTAAAATCCCACCAATCCTTTGCATCCATAAGTTGGCACTCTTTAATCCCCTGTGCTCCAATAAACTTTTAGCTATTCCGATGGAAGTGCCTGCAAATAGAATGAGAATACAGTGAGCGAGCGAATAAGTCAGCAGCAGCAAACCGCCGTAAACGGGATTTCCCTGCGAAGCAATGTATGTTAGAATAATGATAAGGATTGGAGCGGCACATGGTGCAGAGACCAACCCAAACATCAGTCCCATCAGGAATGCAGTGACGAATCCTCCGGTTTTGGGTTTTATGAATTTCGGCGCTGGGATTTTGAATTTGAAGATTCTTAAAAGATGCAATCCAACAAAAAGGCAGACAAGAGCAATGATATATTTCCAGTAATGACCGACTTCGCCAAAAAGATTACCCACTAAAGCTGCGACAAGCCCCATAACTGTGAACATTACGGCTAATCCCAGCGCGAAAGTAAGCGAGAGCATGAATGCTTGCCCAATTCCGGTTTTTTCTCTCGTGCCCCCTATGAATCCCATTACAAGAGGAATTGAAGCAATCACGCACGGATTGGCGGCAGTCATCAAACCACCCAGAAAAACCGCGAAAAATGCCAGCCAGGGATTGGATTGTATCAACTGCCCGGTGTTCTCAAGCAGGTTCGAGATCATTCACTTTCCTGGATGTTCGTTGTTTTGGGTTGTTCCTTTAATCGCTCCAGCATGCTCAACTGCTCTTTGAGCTTTTCACTGGAAATGTCAGGATGATTTAATCTTGCTAACTCTTGCCCATCTGAGTCGAAGATGATTAAAGCTGGTACTGCGAAGATTTTGTATGTTTTAGCAATGTCCTTGTCTGCTGAAATATCAATTGTTATATATGTATAATTCTCATCCAATTCTACCGAATAATCTTCAAAATCGGTCCTTGCTGCTTTACACCTTTCATTTGTGCACTTGCATGATTTAGTGGTGTAAAACAGAGCTACGGTTCTATTACCTGATTCAAAAAGCTCTTCAAGCGTTTTCGGGGTCAGTTTTTCCGAAGCGCTATTCTCAATGCTGTCTTCGGGAAACGAAGCCGACGAGAGTACTAATATAAATGATACTGATAATAATATTAAGTTTCTCATTTAGTTTCTCTTGGAATTATTCGGTTATTCTATTTAATTCACCGGAGTGATGTTTGCAGGGTTTTCCGGTCTTCGGGCAGACAGCAGCCTTCTTGTGAGGACATTCCTTATTCACGCAATCGTGCTCGATCGGCGAAGCAGTAAGCATCTCTGAACTCGCCAGGAGAGCCGCCTTGACGATCAGCTCAGACGGGATAGAATCGTAAGTCTTGCCATCGAGCATGATAGTCCGGCACTCAATATCCTTACCCAGTTCAGTGGACAGCTTGTCACATTTGGCTTTGCCAATATCCGCGCTAAGCCAATCCTCAATCCTTTTATCAGCCAGCCATATTACATTCGCTTGCGTTGGATCCTTTAGAAAATCTTCTTTGTTGATTTCATCCGCTTCAAGTTCTACAGAAATACCAAGAGGTGCCAGTGTTTTTTCGAGGGTGCTTACAGCTTTTTCCAGCTCCTTCTCAGTATTTGTGAACCTGCAGCAACTCGAATCACTTGCAGCCAGGTATTTCTGCCATTTTATGCTAAGGGTTTTCTGCTGTGTTTCAGTCTCCGCTGCATTCAAAAATGAACACACGGATACAAGCAATAATATGGTTAGGATAGAAGGTAGTAATTTTCTCAATTTTTCTCTCCTTTTTCAGTTAATCTTGTTACTAATGACAAACTTGCTTGAGTACCGGACTCAGTTTATCCCGAGCCATCTCCTCCAATTCCCCGGCTTTTATCATCGTGATGCAGCAAATCTCCTCTCCGCATTGAACCCCGAAAACCGCGAGTTTATCTCCCGGGAATATGTTTGCTTTGTCGCGAATCTCCTTGGGGAGAACCATCTGTCCGCGGTCGTCAATACTGACCAGGGAAAACGCGGTTAGATGACACTCCTCACACTGGGTATCACAGCATTTTGTTTTCACTTTTGTATCCATATCCTTCCTCGCTTTTTCTTATAATTCTGAATATTCTGATATTACTGAATTGTCTAAAATTACTGATTAATTTAAAATTAAAAATTTTGTTGTCAAGTTATTTAAACCAGAAAATGCAATTGGAAATTCTATTGAGAGTGTAAATTGAAATGAACCATACAGGAAACCCTAACAGGATGGTTGGATGAATGGATGGATGCCCATCCTGGTATTATACAGTGAAAATTGTAGCAAACATAATTGATGTGTTAGCTATTCATCGTTTGTGCAAAACACCATACTCCTATTCATCATAAGTTTCACATACTTCTTAAACTTATTATCCCATTTTATGTATTACCGGTTTACCTATTTGCCAAATTACCCGCAATAATTTGTTTTCTATAGAATTGGTATTGTGCAGATAAATGCAAAAGAATCACCGTTTTTTCTTTTTCCAACCATCCATGAGGTTTGTTTTAACAAACTTCTTAAATCAATTCGAAGAATTGATTAGTCATCCATCCATTCATCCATCTGTAATCCCATACAAATGCACCACCTGCATGTCCTCTGGGACGTTATCGCCGTGCGTGCCCTTGCGGCTTATTTTATCGATGTGCGCGCCGTGATCTGGAGTAAAGGCAATGAAACTCTTGAAGCCCTTCCAGTGTTCCTCCACCGCGGACGCTATCCGGTTGAAACTGTCAACATGGTTCATCACTGCATTTATCGCCTCGGGGGATTCCGGGGTAGTCCTGTGGAGAACATCATCGTATTCCTGGTTATAGACCACGATGACGTCATGCAGCCCTTGTTCAATTAACTCCAACGCCCGTTCCGTCGCCTGCTCATCGTATCTCTTGGAGTAGTAGTCAATATCCCTGTGCCTGAATATAACGTCCATGCTCGATCCTGTGACAGCAACAATTGCGACGTTCTTCCGCTCCCTAACCAGAACGTCGAAGAGAGTGTCGCATTGAACAACCGGTCTCCTGTATTCCTTTATACCATGGATTTCAGGCGGCGCTCCGGTGAACATTGAAGCAAAACAGACCGGGGTCTTCGGCGGGAAAATAGAACACAAGGTCGCCTCGATCGGGGCATGATCCCTGACACTCTGAAATAGCGCGCTGTGTTTATAGTAAAATTCCCTGCCGATGGCATCCGGTGAATATATCAATACTTTATCAATTATTTTTGATTGTGTCAAGTTAAACTCATTTATGACCTGTGATATGATCGCCGCCCCTGATGAAAGGGGAGGGGGGATATTCATTAACCTGCAAATTGTGGGAGCTAAAGAGGCAATGCTCTGAAGGTCTTTGCAGGGGTCTTCTTTAAGCTCTTCTATCATTTCAGCTCTTTCGATACCTCGACTAACGAGCTCTTTTTATCGATTACCACATCGAAGCCAAGCTTTTTGAACACCGCGACCATCCGTTTATTATCAGAAGTCGTCTGGGCAACAATTCGCTTCAAGCCCCATTCCCTGGCGATTTCCATGCAATAATTCGTGATGATGCTGCCCAATCCCTTGTTCTGGTATTTATCCGATATAAGGATAGCGTACTCCACATTATCGTGATCGGGGTCGGCTATCATTCTACCAACACCGAGGAGTTTTCTTTCGCCTACTTCGTTCAATTCAGCGACGATGGCTACCTCGCGGTCGTAATCGATGAAGCAGTACCTCGAGGCGACCTCGTGTGTTTTCCAGTGAAAGAAGTAGCGGAACCTTGCGTATAGCGATTCCTTTGAACAGCTTCCAAGCAGCTCGAACCACATCGGTTCATCCTCGGGTTTGATGGGTCGAAGCGTTACTTCTGTACCATCGGGAAGTTCCGCGGTATGAACGTACTCCTCCGGATATGGTCGAAGAGCAAGATGGGAGTATGGTTTGATATCCTTGCCAACCAGTTCGGTGTCGATGACTATTCGCGCGTCGAGTGCAATGACCTCTTCTTCAGATACCAGTAGCGGATTGATGTCCAGCTCGGTGATCTCCGGGTAGTCTGCCGCAAGGTAGGATAAGCGCATCAGTATCTCCAGCAGCTTCTCCAGGTTAAGCGGTGGTCTGTTGCGATACCCCGTGATCAGTGGGTAGATTTTCAACTGCTGCAGCATCATTCGCGCTAAATGTTCGTTGAGAGGCGGAAATCCCAGCGCGCGGTCCTTGTATAGTTCAGCGGTAGTTCCACCCGCGCCAGCGAGAATAGCTGTCCCGAAGACCGGGTCCTTCTTGATGCCCAGAATCAACTCCAGGCTGTTCTTGTAATAGACCATCGGCTGGATCGTAACCCCCTTTATATCAGCTTCAGGATCATATTCCCGAGCTTTCTGCATGATACGCTCATAAGCTTCCCGGACCTCTTCAGCACTCTCTAATCCCAACGCTATGCCTCCCGCTTCGGTCTTGTGCGTTATATCCGGCGACCATATCTTCATCACCACAGGGTACCCGGTTTTTTCAGCGGTAGCGATCGCGTTTTCAGCGGATGTCGCGGTCAATGTTTTCGTGCATGGGACACCATAAGCTTCCAGGAAGGATTTGGACAGTTCCTCGGTCAGTATCGAACCCTGGTTCCGTATGATTTCCTCGAAATGCGCGCGCAATTTCCCCCTATCGAGCGAGAATTTCACGGGGATATCCTTCGGGGTTTGGTACAGGCTTTCGAGGTTGCGCGAGTAATTCACCAGGGTCATGAAAGCCATGATAGCGTCCTCAGGGGTTGTGTATGTCGGAACCCCCGCGTCGTTCAAAATCTGGATGCCTTCCTGCATGCTTTGTCCACCGAGCCATGCCGCGAGTAGCGGTTTCCTGGTCGTGCCGGATAGATCAGCTATCCTTCGGGCGATAGCGGTCGGGTTAGTCATCGCCTGCGGGGTGATTATGACGAGTACCGCGTCGATACCCTTGTCGCCAAGGAGGATCTTGGCAGCTTTTTCAACCCTTTTGGAGCGCGCGTCTCCAAGAACGTCCACCGGGTTCCCCTTCGACCAGAACGAAGGCAGGTTTTCGTTCAGCGCTTTCATGGTCTCTTCGGAAAGTTCAGCCAGGGTGCCATTGGAGGCGATAAGCGTGTCGATTGCCATCACCCCCGGTCCGCCGGCGTTCGTTATGATGCCCAACTTTGAACCACGCGGTATCCGGTGCTTCCCGATGAGTTCGGCGCAATCGAAGATATCACCGATATCGTACACCCTCGCAATCCCCGCGCGCTGAAAAGCGGCATCGTAAACAGCGTCCTCTGACGCCATTGCGCCTGTGTGAGAGGTCGCAACCTTCGCGGATTCCGGGAACCGTCCAGCTTTATATGCCACGATGGGTTTGGTGCGCGCGAACGCCCTCGCCGCAGTCATGAACTCCCGCGCCTCCCTTATCGACTCGATGTACAGAATTATCGATTCGGTGGTCTCATCCTCCCCGAAGTAGTCGATCAGGTCTCCGAACCCGACATCAATTGAATTGCCGATGGAGACGAAGTACGAGAACCCGATCTTCTCCTCCAGCGCCCAGTCGAGAACGGATGTGCACAGCGCTCCCGATTGGGAAATGAAAGCTATGTTTCCCTTCTTGGGCATGCCCAGCGCGAACGTAATGTTCAGGTTCGAGTCCGGGACAATTATCCCCAGGCAGTTCGGACCGATTATTCTCATCCCGTCGAACTTGCTCTTGATCTCCTTGACCTGTTTCTCGAGAACTTTGCCCTTTTCTCCCGCTTCGCCAAAGCCTGCTGAAATAATTATCAGCCCCAGTACGCCAGCTTCACCGCAATCCTGAACCATCTTTGGTACTACCGATGCCGGGGTGCATATAACTCCGAGGTCGGGGGTTCGCGGCAGACTCTTTACGTCAGGGTAGCATTGAATTCCCAGGACAGATTCCGCTGAGGGGTTCACCGGATAGACGACCCCGTTGAAACCGCCGCCAACCATGTTTTTCAGCACTATCCCGCCAACGCTTTTCGGGTTGTTGGGTACCCCTATCAGCGCGATGCGCTGAGGCTTGAATATCCTGTCGAGGTTGTGTATCGCCAATTTGTCTTCTCCTTCTTATTTCTCGAACTTGAAAGTTACCGTAACCATCGTTTCAATCGCGGAATCCGGTGGATAGGACATCTTCTTAAACTCATCGAGAACACAGTCAGCAAGCTGTTTATTAAGCTTGTTAGAAAGAATTTTCAGGTCGGTTATTACCCCGGTTGAGTCTATCTTGAATTCCAGTTCAAGTTTACCTTCCAGGCTCGCATCGGTACTCAGGGCTTTATAGTAGCATCTCTGTATAACTCCAAGCCTGCTTTCGAGAAAACTCCTGACATCATCTTCCGACAACCCGTCTTTGGTTTTAAGCTTATCGATAGTGACCTTGAATCTTGGCTGGAGTACATGGGGTTCCGTTGCCGGCTTCTCCACTTCTGCAAAAGCCATATCCGGACTAATTGGCGCTGCCATAGTTCTTTGCATTGCCATCTTCCCGCCGACAGCGTAGTCGGAGACCCCCTGCGGAAGCGGTAAGGGCTGCTTCACCGTGGTTGCCTGCCCGTCCGTGCGAACCTCCGAGTCGATCGCCACAAATGATGTGTATTGAGTCAGCAGGTTATACTGCAATCCGAGGTCTGTGATCTCCTCCTTGAGCTCGTCGGTGCTGGAAATCGAATTGTAATCGGACAATAAAGTTATCTTATGCCTCGCCCAGAGGTACTTCAGCGCGGAATTGTTGTCCATGGGTTTGGAATCTGCTACTTTTACAACCTCACTGTATTCATCATCGCCATGGTAGCCGGTGACTTTTATCTCACCCTTCGGTTCGCCGTTGTATTTCCCAAAGATAATGATAGGTCTCTCCGCCAGGACATCGGGAATGCTGATAGGTTCGACATCGTACGTATCGAAACCCTCGAAATCTGCTTTTATCTGGGTAAGTACCGGCGATTGGATGTACTTGCGGAACTTATCTGCCTGCGCCGGCGCTTTGTTTTCGTCGGTGATTATGAATGGTTCGCCCATACCGACGTGCGCAATTCCTTCTATGAGAAACCGGTTTACGCTCGATCCTATCCCGAAGGCGAACATGTTCGCGTCGCCAAGGTTTTCGCGGATAAGGTCGAACGCTTCCTTTTCCACGCGGACGTAGCCATCCGTAACGATGACCACGCTTCTCGAACTCCCGGGCGAACGCGATAGGTTCAGCGCTTTCTGCAGCGCCGGGAGTATCTCGGTCCCTCCACCGCCGCGCTGGTTGTCGATGATGTCAATAGCCCGTTTAACATTCTCCTCTGTGGCAGGTACGGAATTCTGCGCCATTACCTCTGAAGCGCCGGCAAATAGCATCAGATTGAACTTATCAGAAGGGCGAAGGTTGCCTATCAGGTCACGCAGCACCGCTTTGGAAATGTTGATCGGGAAACCGTGCATCGAACCCGACACATCCATTATGAATATGTATTCCCTTGGCGGGATATCCTCGGATGTGACCCTCTCCGGAGGCTGCAGCATGAGTAGGAAAAAGTTCTCCTCTTCACCCTCGAAGAGCAGGAGTCCCGATTCGATTTGACCACCCGCTAATCGGTAGTTCAGGATGAAGTCGCGGTTGCCACCATGCTTCTCGGATTTTGCCAGTTTCACAACACCGTACGATTTACCCTCGTAATCGATGTCCACCTCATGTGAAGTGCAGACCATCTCCTGGATGGGCAGTCCCGCGGATACATTCACGCCGATATCGAAAGTGTATGGTGGCGCTTCCCCTTCGTGGAGGTACGGGTTCTCGATCCACTCTTCACCTGGCGGCGCTTCAGACTCGGGGAGGTTCGAATAGCGCGGTCCAACAACCGTGGGATATATGAAAGAGTACACCCCGTCTTCAGGGACGAGTAGCTCGGTATAGTTCAACTCAACGATGATAGTATCCCCGGGAAGAATGTTCGCGACGTTCATCTGGAACACGTTTGGGCGCTGTTGTTCGAGGAGTGAGGCGGTTTTGCCCTCCTCCTTCGCCTGCTCATATTGCTGCCGCGCCTCCTCCTTCTCCTCGATCTTCGCTATGATTGTGCGCTCCCCGATGGTCATTTTCATCCCATAGACCGCTGCCCGTGTGGATGCCGGGAAAACGTAGATCGCCTCTATCACCCGGTCGCCGTCATTTTTATAAACCTGCTTTACTTTCACATCCGCGATCACTCCCGCTATGTCCACTGCCGCGGAGGTCTCCAGCAGCGGAAGCTGGTCCAGTGCTGGGTCATCGCTTTTTACAAGAAAATATGGCGAAAGCGTTTTGTCATCGTTCACTTCAACGTCCGCAAATATTGTTGGTGGAACGAGCAAGCAGAAGATGATTGTTATCATCAGTATTCTTTTCTTTTTCATTTCCACTCCCTGGGTTTGGAGGTTCAATTATAGAAACCGTTGGTTTGGTTTTATCCAGCAGTTTCGAAAGAATTTTATTATAAACAAACTTAATAAAGGATAGGTTAAATTTCAATAAAAAAAATACTTATAGAAATTCTTTTAATAAATTATTGGAGTAAGCTCTCGTGAATGCAAATATCCAATGAGTTTAGCTCTCTGTATAATCGCTTTTTCGCTATTGGGGAGTTTCATTTTTTTAAATAGCATTATATATTGATATCTACTTAAATTAAAATACTTGTTAAATTTGCGATGTCAATAGATAATATCGGTCAGGAGTCGTTCCCCGAAGGGGTGCGTCCCCGCTAACCATGGAAATCACTCCGCCCTCCTTGGGGCTTGTGTTTTTGTACTCAATATGTTACCTAGGCTTTCAAACCGGGCTATATTCCCTCGCCCCATTCGGGGCTGGATATAATAAATACAGAAAACCCACAACCCTCCACCAGTCTATCGCGTAACCAGCAGGAGTTGGTTAACCAGCTATCGCTGGTTTTTGGCAATCCCATTAGCACTCGAATCCAACACCAACCCCCACTACCCTCAAAAACCTCCTCACCGTCATTGCGAGGAAGAAAAGACTCCTATTCCCGTCTTTTCTGAGGAAGCAATCTTGTACGCAATTAATCCAACACCAACTCCCAGGGACTTCTTGCGTTAGCTCAAAAATAGAAAAAAAGAAAAAACGAAATAAAAAAAACCAATGTCATCCAAATCAAAAATCGTCAATCGTAAATCTCAAATAGTCAATTCTTTAATCTGTATTTCCTCTGCAAGCCTTTCTCGTCTCCATATTCCACAAATCCCTCATGATGGGAAGGGGGTAAAAAACCCTTGTATTTCTTATGCTTTATCCCGCACCAGTATTTTTCAGTCTCTCCGGCTATCACGAACGCGTAATGCAGCAGACCGTTCGCGTAACCGCAAAACGCGCAGTTTAACTTCTCGAACCACTTCAGGTACTGCAGCTTATACCTGTCTATCCTGATGTAAGTTTTTCTGTGGACCAGTGGTATGCCGTAAAGGGGGAAGCAGACGTGATGATATATCTCCGTGAAGATGTCCAGGATCACCAGTGGAATCACCGTACTCCAGATAAACGGAGTGGATGCCAGGTGCTTCAGTTTCCTCGAGTATCTCCTGTATTCCATGTTTATTCTTCGTTTTCCTCGGTGGTATTGTACGAGTATGAATAAACCAAGCCGGTCTTATCGAACCGAACAACGAGGTCGCTCGTGGAAGCGCCCCCGAAGAGGCAGTAGTGGTAATGCCCGTAGGTCCAGGTGGTGTTGCCATCCTCGATGCCTGTCCGCCAGGGTGCGCCAAATAGGTCAAGGATGTCCTGCTGCGTGGATTTACCAAGCTCGATCTTTGAGACATTATCGGAAGCGAATTTGAAGCCCACGGTTGCGCAGGAAAGCAGTATTAAACAACTGAGAAGGATTAGTACAATAAAAAACCTTGTTTTCTTTATCATTATTTCCTCCGGATTTTTATAATTCATTTAAGGTTCTTTTAACAGAACGGATTTTCACCCATGCATATATTGAGAGAAAGAGAGCTACGATAAAGAGGATGACTCCGATTATAGCCAACGCGTAATGCTGCTGGACAACCATGTTCCTGTAAACCAAAGTAGCCAGGGCAGTTAGAGTAATTGCCATCATGAATAGCATCGGGATGAGGGTGAATACAGCCTTCTTTCTTTTATTTATCAGCCAAACGGAGACCGCCAGTAACGCGAGCGCGGCGAGAAGCTGGTTTGCTGACCCGAAGATAGGCCAGATAGCTACCCATTTACCTGAGAACGCTAATAATCCCGCGACTATGACCGTTATTATGGTCCCGATATACCTGTTGGATGCGAGAATATTTTTCTTCTCAGGGCGTTCGAAGAACTCCTGGAAGGCGTACCTTGCGAGACGGGTGGCGGTGTCCAATGAGGTAAGCGCAAAAGCTGAGACAGCAAGCGCGATGAATGATACCCCGGAGCTCTTTGGTATGTGGAGCTTCGTCATGAACTCGCCGATGCCGTTTGAGAAAACCGCCACGGGACCTTCAGCTTTCAGCATTTCAGCGTAATCCCCTTTCGTGAGGTAGATTGCGGTAACCAGCGCGATGACTGCGAGGAACGATTCGATCATCATCCCACCGTAGCCGATGGTCTTCGCGTGGGTTTCCTTGTCGAGCTGCTTGGCGGTAGTCCCGGAAGTGACGAGCGAGTGGAATCCCGAGATCGCGCCGCACGCCACGGTGACGAAGAGTATGGGGAAGAGCGTTCCCAGTTGCGGCACTTTGAACGAAGTGAAAGCTGCGGCTTCAAGGCTTGGATTGTAAAGGAGAATGCCGATGAATGCGAGTATGAGTGTCGCGTATAGAAGGAAGGCATTCAAGTAATCGCGTGGCTGGAGAAGCACCCAGACCGGCGTTACTGACGCGAAGAATATATAGACCATCAGTATCCACAACCATGTTCCCTGGCTGAGATGCAGCGGGAAATGCAAGCCCACAATGACTGCGATGAAAAGCAGTATGACCCCAATAATCGTGGTCAGCGTGAAATTTATTTTCGGGCTTCTCTTCACGAATCCGAACGCGATGGCGATTGCGAGGAACAGTACTGATGCGGTCGCCGCGGCTGGTACAGCATCGAACGTCTTGGCGACGATTACCGCGAATACCGCGATAACGAGTATCAGCGTGGTCCACGAGAATATCAGGAAGAGCACCTTGCCTGTTTTCCCGATCTCTTCATCGATTATCTTCCCTATAGATTGTCCCTTGTGCCTGACGGATGCGACGAGAGAGGTGAAGTCGTGCACAGCTCCTATGAATATCCCGCCGATGATTATCCAGAGAAGGACGGGTACCCACCCGAAAACAGCCGCAGTGATGGGTCCGATGATGGGCGCTGCGCCTGCGATCGACGCGAAGTGATGACCAAGCAGCACCGGTCTCCGGGCGGGAACATAGTCTATTTCGTCGCAGCATTCATGAGCAGGGGTCTCCCTGGAAGGATCGATACCAACCCTTCGGGCTACAAATCCACCATAGAAAATGTAACCCAGTATTAATAATATGAGTGAAATTACTACGATTAAAATTAACATGGTAACTCCTATTTTTAGATACAGTTGCAGAAAATTTATTCTCTAAAAATATGAATAAAGTGGAAATAACGCAATGATTTTTGGAAAAAATCTTGGGTGAAATCTTAGATAGTAATTATCTAAATCTATCAACTGGGTTAACTGCCAGGGAAACTTTTGATATCTTTAGTTATCTATTTTCTCAATTTCTCCAGGTTTTCAAGCACTGAATATGGCACTTTCTGGTTCCCCATCCACACAGTATCGTAATACGTACCATGGCAGTCAGAGCCACCGGTTACTGCGAGGTTCAATTTCCTTGCTAATTCGAGGTAATACTCCTTTTCTTGCTCAGTGTGCCTGGTGTGCCAGACCTCGATACCCTCGATCCCCATATCCATCAACTCCCTGATATCACTTTCCAATAATACTTTGACGGATTTAAAATAAGCGGGATGGGCAAGCACGGGTAAACCACCAGCTTTCTTAATAATGTCGATAGCTTCTTTTGGAGTAAGTTTTGTAGAAGGTCTGTAAAACCTCCCATTATCGCCGATATATTTATCAGAAAAAGCTTCATCAGTATGCAGGATGTAACCTTTATTCACCATTGCCAGAGCAATGCAGGTGCGGCTCAGATAGGTGCCACCGGCTTCGGCTTTGATATCATCAAAAGTTATATCAATACCAATTCCAAGAAGATCCGTTATCATTTCTTTTATCATAGATTCTCTATACAAGTCAATATATTTTATGATATGGTCAAATACGGGATTTTGGTGATCGATGTAATAACCGAGAATATGAACCTCCACACCGTTCCAGAAAGTGGTGAGCTCTATACCGGGTATGAACTCAATGCCTATCTTAGAAGAATAATCTTTCGCTTCAGTTAATCCCTCGATCCGGTCATGGTCGGTTATAGCTATAGCGGACAACCCGATTTTTTTCGCGTAATCAAGCGTCTGGCTTGGTGTAAAAGTTCCGTCCGAAACGGCTGTATGAACATGTAAGTCTATGTATTTCATTTTTCTTGCGGTTTTAGTTGTACGGTTGAACAGCTGTAAACGTTTGCCGGCTAACGGTTGCGCTTTTAAGCTGCATCTCTTTTCATTCGTAAATTGAAAATTCTTTCATCTGTTTGCTTGGTGTACTGTGGTGGGGCTCAATAATCATTAATCAATAATCGTTTATTTTCATCCATGTTCTATATTATCTGTTTCCTCAACCTTGTGGAAGTGAACTCGATGAGCATCACTATTACCAGGATGGTGATTAGTATTGTTCCCACCTTACTGTAGTCGAAGTTCGCCATGTACTGGATCAGCAATGCGCCGATACCGCCGCCGCCAACCAGTCCAATCACCACGCCAACTCTCACATTAAGTTCGAATCGGTAAAGTGTGAAGTTTATGAACGAAGGGATGATCTGCGGTATTACCGCCCAGCGTATGACTTCCAGTTTGGATGCTCCGGCGGCAACCAGCGCTTCCACCTGTCCCTTATCGATCTCCTCGATCGAACCGGCGTAGAGTTTCCCCAGCATCCCGATGGAGTGGATTGCGAGGGCTAGCATTCCCGCAAACGGACCCAATCCTACCGCGACTACGAATATCAGAGCATAAATGAGAACATCGATCGACCTGCCGAGGTTAAACAGAAAACTAATGCCCCTCGCCACTTTTTTCGAAACCAGGTTGGATGCTGCAGCGAAACTCAGAGGGATGGCAAAGAGCGCAGCAAAGAACGTCCCAACAAGAGCAGTGCAGATAGTGATCAGTAATTCCGGGAGCACTTTGCTAATCATGATGTTAAAGTCAGGTTTAAACATGGCAGAAAAGATCTGCGGGATATTTGGAAGCCCTTTTATAAGATTCGGTATCGAAAAGTTCACCTTGTTGAACGCGTAAGCGAAAAATGCGCCGAAAGCAACCGAAAAAACCGAAAAGAGAACGAGCTTTAAAACGGAATAATGCTTTTTAGGAACATAAATTCTTTCCTTTGAAATCAATTCTCTTATATTAGCCATTTGAAACCTCGCTTATTTTAATATTTAAAAAAATAAAAAGTTATTAAACCACAGAGTCACAGAGACACAGGGAAAAGAGTAAGCGGTAGGAAGTAGGCAGTAAGAAGCAGAGAGGAAAAAACTTGTATATTGGTAAATCGTAAATCCTTCCATTCATCCGCCCATCCATGAAGTTTGTTTTTTACAAACTTCCAAAATCAATTTGGAGAATTGATTAATCATCCACCCATCCAATCTTTTTATTTATAAATAAATTCGACTTTTTCTTTGGATAGTTCTGATAGCGGACCCCAGAAGACCTTCTCGCCTTTTTTCAAGCCTAACACGTAGTCCGAGTAGATTTTCGCGAATTCCAGGTCATGTATATTTAAAAGAACCGTTATCTTGTATTTTTCATTGAATTGTTTTAACAGACCGAGTATCTGGTGGGAGAGTTTCGGGTCGAGTGACGCGAGTGGTTCATCAGCGAGAATAACGTCCGGTTCCTGCGCGACCGCTCTTGCGATTCCAACTCGCTGCTGCTGCCCACCGGAGAGATTGTCAACACGTGTGTGGATCTTATCAAGCAAGCCCACCTCGTCGATAATAGCAGTCACCATCTCCACTTCTTCTTTAGGGTATGACCCGAACATGGTCCTGGCGAGGGAGTGATACCCGATCCTTCCAGCAAGTACATTTTCCAGTACGGTCAATCGTTCCACGAGGTTGAATTGCTGGAAGATGAACCCTATGCGTCTCCTTGCTTTTACCAGCTCCTTCTGGTTCAGCGCGGTTATCTCGATATCTCCCAGGAAAACCTTCCCGCTTGTGGGATTGATAAGCCGGTTAATGCATCTCAGGAATGTGGATTTTCCAGCGCCGCTCGGACCGATTACTGATGTAAGTTTCCCCGGCGTAACATCAACGCTGAGATCCTTGATTCCTACAGTACCATCATCGTATATCTTTGTTAAACTCTCAGTCCTGACCATGATTCATCGGTTTTTAATTTTATCCATCCTCTACAAGGATTGTTATTTCGTATGTTCTCTATTCTACTACAAGAATTCACCATCTACAATGGTTTAAGTTAATTCGAGTTCAATATCAAAACTTATATTTTTCATAGATTGTCTAAGTTTTCTTTTTTTTATACTCTTATACATATCCACGTATCTACACATTTACAAAGTAGTACTTATACCGGTTTTTTGTCAGTATTTCATCTGTGTCATCATTCTTTATCGTTGCTATCTGTGCCTTTTTCTTCTTTCTGTTCCCTGCTGATAACTAAATTCCATGCGTCCCTAATAGGCTGATAATCCTCGTATGTGGCTGGAACCATGTAATCGATCTGGTAAAGGTTTTTGAGTAATTCTCTTCCCTTCTCATCGTTTTTCAGGTCAAGTATCGCGTTCTTTACTTTTTCGACCAGCTCAGGATGTTTTTTCATGAAATCCCTGCGGGTTGCGAAGTTATCACCGGGTATAGGTGGGGTGTAAAGAATCGGTCTGATCTCATCGCTTTTACCATCCTTCAGGAACACCTTCCACGCGCCGTGTTCGTTGAGAGTATCGTCGGCAAATGTGAAGCCTCCGTCCACGTGACCGTTGTAAACGCTGAGGCAGATGGCGTCGTGGCCCCGCGCGGTTACGGTCTGCCCGAAGAATTTCTCAGGGTCGATCCCTCGCTTCAGCAGCATCATCTTGGGGAATATGTATCCAGCGGTGGAATTGGGGTAGCCCCAGGCGAGTTTTCTGCCCCGCATATCCTCAAGGGTACGAATTGGTGAATCCTTCCTCACAATTAGAGCGCTGTAATACTCAGAATTACCTTTTCTCACCGATTTCAACAAGACGATTGCGCCTGCCATTTCTTCAGCTTGAACGTAAGCTGTTGGCGCCATGAACGCGAAGTCAACCTTCTTGGCTTTCATTGCGAGAACGAGCGCGCTGTAATCGAGCGCAACGTAAGTCCTGAAAGAAATGCCAATTCTCTCCTTGAGGAGTGCAGCGAGGGCTTCACCATTCGTCTGAACGACATCCGCGTTCTCGGATGGTGTGAATCCCATCACGTAATAATCTTTATCCTCTCCTTTTCGATTTGTAAGGACCAGGGTGGTAACGGTAAACGCAATCAAGAATAATATGAAATATAGTTTTTTCATTATAAATCTATCGTGTTAAACTTAAATTGAAGATAGTTTTATGCGGGAGGATGTCAATATAAAACTTATTATCTGATCAATGCAGCTGTATTCTAAAATTTTCGGAGAATATTTTTACAAAATGGTAATAAATTGTGTTGCTTCTAAAAAATCTTTTTATATTTTTACATGAAAAAATAATAGGCTAAACTCTTTACTCAAGGGAGATTAAGATGGGAAATAAACTTTGTTTTACACTTATTGTTCTTTCTTTATTTGTTATACTTATTTTTGTGGGCTGTTCTCAAGATGATGACGACAATGGTAACGGTAATGGTGAGGGTCCCACGGAGGAGCAGTTGGATGAAGCTGAAGGCTATATGGACAAGCAATCCGTTTATTTTTTAGATTATGAAGCTTTACTTGCTGATTTGGATACCGCAGTTGCTTTAGACAGTCTGGTTTCATTGCTAGCTAATGACCCCGACGTTGTATCAGCGGTAAATGTTAAGCAGGGTGTAAATATCACCTGGGCTTCAGGATTGCGAGGTGGAATAGTAACTGGTTTTAAACTTGAATCACCTGATACTTCGGATCGCAGCTTTTTTAAATCCCCATCAATCCCTTCTAGTAAATCAGTTAATTCATTTAACGCTCCACAAAGTAACAAGGCAATTTTCTTAGCTCCTTGCAATGCGGAGTTCGCCATGTGGGATGCGATAGTAATACGTGACTCAAAAGCCGCAATGACTTCCGCGGGTTATGACACTTTTACCATTTATAAAGAGGAGGAGTGTAACCTTGAACGAATGCGCAGTTTAACCGGTGGCGGCTATGGGATAGTAAGGATAAGTTCACACGGAATCCCCTGGCCCGATCAAAATAATGTTGAGGAAGTATACCTGGTAACAGGTGAGGAAGCCACCAGGGAATCAATTGAAAATACCTGGCAATACCTTGAAAACTATTTTCTAGTAGTACAATATGTTAATGGCGCAAACAGATATTGTATGGAGTCAGCTTACTTCGCATTTTTTAATGACTTTGGCAACGACAAACCCTTCGTTTCACTGGGATTCTGCTATAGTGGATTGGGACACTGGCCTACAGATATCATGAATACCTGTAACGCCGGCGCAGTTATGGGGTGGGATTGGTCGATATATTGTAACAGCGATTGTGCTTTTATTGTTGATTTCCTGAGGGATATGTGTGATACCTTGCGGGAAAACCCATTAACTGGGCAGGATTGGATGGCAACAGGAGAAAAACGTATATGGGATCCCCAGGATTCTCGTTACATAAATGTGGTGTTTGATGCGGTGGATAGCTTCGTACTGGCACTTCCATTTAAATTGACTTCTGTTTTCCCCCCGGCAGGATATAATACCTACGGTCTTGTCGCTGGTAAAGGGTTTGGTGATGAACAAGGAAGTTCGGTTGTTAAATTTGGAGATGTGGAAGTGGATATCTCATGGTGGAGGGATGATACGATCATAGTGTATATAAGATCAAGTGAGCTCCCACACGGAGAAGTCCCCGTCACTGTAGTTGTGGCTGGCAAAGAGAGTAACAGTGTTCCATTCTATAACGGTATCGATGTTTCTTACCTTCATAGTTTCGAGATGGAACTATTTATCAATACGAACTACACTAATCCTTCCGGATCTTATGAGGATTACTGGAATTTTGATGTCCCGGAGTACTATGAGATACCCGGGAATTTTATAGGTAATACAATGAATATCGTATTGGATACTCTTAATCCCAGCTGGGACCGTAATGAGCATATAGAGATATCTGTTTCTGTGGATGACCCTTCGAGAATGATAACCAATTTGTCTGTAACTCGGAGTGTTGAGTGGCCCAATAGATTTACATCATCCCTGACTATTACTGCTGAAAATATACCGATAATATATTTGGGGGGAGGTTATGGTAGCGATTTAATAACTCTACAAGCGCAATTAGAAGGAATAGAAACATGCTCACATATTACCAGCTTAACATACCAGGAGCTTGATTCCCTTGGTAATCCAACTCACACACTGACTTCTTATGACTGTGATACTACAGATTATTCAACAAGTCTCGATATATACATGAGAAACCACACGAGATAGGGAGGAAGCAGCAGGAAAACAAGTTCAATATAAAGTAGAAATAACACTTGACGAACAGTCTATATTCTCATAATATAATATTGAATTTAATAAGAATAAAGAGCCCCTTGCAATATTTCAATCATAGAACAACTGGAATTGACCACTGGGTTTATCATTTAATGAGGAGGGTTACTCATGCGTAAAATAGCATTTATGATAGATGGCTGGTTCATGAAAAAAAGAGTGTATTACCTCAAGGCTTTTGAATATAATGGACCTGAAATACGGAATTACTGCATGCAGCATGTCAGGGAGGGAGATTCGCTTTACCGGATATTCTATTACGATACTGAACCTCTGCAACAGAAGGCGAAAAATCCGGTATCGGGTAAGATGGTTGATTTTTCGAAAACAAAGACAGCGGTGGAGCAATTAGCACTATTGGAATCAATAAAAGTCACTCCGAATTTCGCGCTTAGACTTGGTAAGTCATACTGGTCAGGATTTGACTGGGGCTTAAATTACAGAAAACTGAAGAACATCATAAACAAGAAGATGACCATTGACCATCTCAAGGAGAATGATGTTTACCCTTTGATCCAACAAAAAGCTGTTGATATGAAGCTGGGGATTGACATTACCTTTATGGCAATTAAAAGGTTGGTGGATGTAATAATAATAATAACGGGAGATGCCGATTTTGTGCCGGCTTTAAAACTTGCCCGTCGGGAAGGCATTATAGTTGGTCTCGATCCCTTGAAGAACAACGTAAAACCAGAATTAAAAGAACACGTGGATTTCCTGACAACCTACATATAAAACCGGAAAGTAAATTTATTAAATGGTTTCACTGCTGCATACCCCCACGCAGCATCTTCCCTAAAGAAACACTCTCTTTGTGAAGTCTAAAAATTCTCATATAGTCGCTATTACACTTCTCCATCTCCCAGGTTTTCTTTTAGATTTTTTTTCATTTTTACTTTTCTTTTAATGTATTTTTACATAAGCACTTGCATCCATTACTTTATATAAAAATATATCTTGCTAATTAACAATTCGGTTGACAATTTTAAGCTTATTATTTAAATTCACTACTTAAGGTAAATCGTATTAACCACAACATCATAGGGAGGTTAAATGGAAAAAAAAATAGGTGTTCTGGTTTGTCTGCTATTATCCATTCTTTTGATAATTTTCGTGGGTTGCTCTCAGGATGATGGAGACGATAATGGCAATGGCAACGGTGAAGGTCCCACGGAGGAGCAGTTGGATCAGGTGGAGGCTTACTTAGCAAAACAAGAGGATTACCATGGTGAATACGAGAATCTGCTTGCTGAGATGGATACTTCCAGCGCAATAGACAGCCTGGTATCAATGCTCATAAGCGATCCCGACATAGAGTCAGCTATTGTTGCGGGTCCGGGAGTGAATATTACCTGGGCAAATGGCATGAGAGGCGGTGTGGAAACCAGAAAAAAGAGAACTTCAGCAGATGGTAAAATAAGTTCAATGGCAAAACCTTTATCTCCACCTGGGTATAAGGAAAACACCACACTAAACGCTCCCATTGCTACTAAATCTATTTTTCTTTCCCCGTGCTACTCTGAATTTCACTATCATGATGACTATGTTATTTCAATGAGTAACCATAAACTGACTGAGGCAGGTTATGATACATTCACTCTTTATAAAAATCAAGAATGCAGTGTAGAGCGGATATGCGGATTCACTGGAGGAAATTATGGTATAATCAGGATATCTTCTCATGGGATATCCTGGCCTTCTGATGCAAATGTTCAAGAAGTATATCTTGTTACAGGCGAGATACCTACGAGGGATTTTTTTATCAGAAACTGGGAGCATATAGAAAATAGTCTTATAATGTCCTATTATATTAGTGATACTAACCGTTTATGCATAAACTCTACTTACTTTGCCATGTTTAATGATTTTGGGTCCGATCTACCATTTGTTTCTCTCGCATTTTGTTATGCTGGATTGGGCAATTGGCCTGCGAACGTTTTTAATAACTGCGGCGCTGGGGCTGTGATTGCCTGGGATTGGGCTGTTATGGCAGATACCGAAGCAGTTTCTATAGAGGATTTCTTCGATGATATGTGTGATACAAGTAGAGCTTATCCCTTAACCGCCCAGGAATGGTATAATACTGCAGATACTCGCATGTGGTTAACCTGCGATAGCAGGAATGTGAATATGAGTCTAACAGCGGTGGATAGCTTTGCACTCTTGTTGCCTTTTAGAATCACATCCCTCTTTCCAGAACAAGGTTTAAATACGGATATATATATAATTGGTAAAGGTTTCGGGGATTCTGACGAAAATTGTTCAGTTAGGATTGGAGATATAGAAACAGATGAAATATCAATGTGGACTGATGAAAGCATCAGGGTATATATACGGTCAGATAATCTACCTATCGGTGAAGTTCCTGTAAGAGTTGTAAGATCGGGCAAAGAAAGCAATAGCAAAATATTTTATAATGGTGTCAAAACTGACATTTTCCACTCATTCAACCTGGAACTCTACATAAATAAATTCTGGACTGATCTAGCCGGGTCTCATGAAGAATACGGACAGACAGATGTACCACCTCAATCCAGCGTCTCCATATATACAGATTTCATCAGCGATATTATGAACATGGTGCTTGATACAATCAATCCTAGTTCTGGCGCGCTTGAACACATTGAAATTGCAATGACTGTTGATAATGTAGCTAGAATTTTTACCGATATATCCATAATCTGGAATATTGAATACACTGATGGATCTACCTCATATCTTACGTTTAATGCTGAAAATATTCCAATAGTCTATAATGGTTTCTCATCATATTATGCATACGGTAATCCTATGCAAACTGCCCAGGCTACTCTTGAAGGTGGAGGGATTTGCGCAAACATCCTGAACTACACTTATCAAGAATTTGATAGCTCGGGTACTCCATACTATACGCTTGATTCCTATAATTGTGATTCCACCTCCTCTTACCCTAGTATGGACATTTATATTTTAGAGCGCCCGAGATTTGAATAACAAAGTTTGATTATTGGATATTGGTAGACTAATTATTTTAATTATTTTTTTCTCTGTGAAATCTGTGTAATCCCGTGGTTACAATTTCTCGTGCATCTCCTCCCACCTCTCGTACAACTCGTCCAGCTTCTCTTTTAATGCTACCTGCTCGCGGTGAAGTTTATGTAGCTTCATGTAATCGCTCTCACACGCTTCCATCTCCCTGGTTTTTTCATTTATTAACTCAGTGTATTTATCGATATTCTTCTCAAGATTGCTAAGCTGCCTTTCCAGCTTTTTCCTGTCTTTTTCCTTTTCCTTTTCAATATCAGGTGCTTGTTTTTGGGCTGGTTTTTGTGGCAGGTTCTGAGCCAGCTTCTCCTTCTCCATCTGCTTTTTCATCTTGTAAAAATCATAGTTGCCGGGATAATCGTGAAGCTTTCTATCCCTGAATTCTGCTATCCTGTCTGTTACCTTATTAATGAAATACCTGTCGTGGGAGATGAACAAAGCGGTACCGGAGAATTTATTCAACGCTTCTTCGAAGACTTCCCGGGAGTCTATATCGAGATGGTTAGTAGGCTCATCGAGAAGCAGTAAGTTCAAATCCTGCTGCATGAGAATGCATAGTTTTAATCTCACTTTTTCACCACCGGAGAGGGTCTTTATCGGTTTAAAAACATCCTCACCAAAGAACAGAAATGCTGCCAGCTTGCTTCTTGCCTGCCCTTCGTACATCGGGAAATTTTCCCGGAATAGCTGGAGAACGGATTTATCCGGCTCTTCGAAAGTCACCTCCTGTTCCAGGTGCCCCAACCTAACATTCGCGCCAATCCTTATCTCGCCGGCATCCGGTTCTATTTCCTTCAGTAAAAGCTTCATTAATGTCGATTTGCCTGTTCCATTTTTGCCGAGAATTGCGACTCGCTCCTGGTAAACCACGTTTAAATCCAGTTTATCGATAAGTAAATTTTCGTCGAAACTCTTCCTTAATTCTTTCACCCGTAATACATCCTTGCCGGAACGGCTTCCGCTTGAGAACTGTAATCCGATTTTTTGATGTTCAAGGGTGGGCTTATCGAGTTTATCCATTCTCTCGAGACGCTTTTCCATGTTGAAGACCTTCTTCCATATCTTGGGATTATCGACCCGGTTGCCCCAATCCCGCAGGCGCTTGATGGCGTCCTCGATAGCTTTTATCTTTTTTTGCTGACTCTTGAATGCCTCGAATTCTGCCATTAATCGGCGTTCGTTTTCCTCAAGATAGAATGAATAGTTACCGTTGAATGTGGTTGTTTCACCACCTTCCAGTTCGATTATTTTAGTGACGACTTTATCGAGGAAGTACCTATCATGCGCGATTATTATAACAGTACCTTTGTATTCTGTCAAGAATACTTCGAGCCATTCGACGGATTCGATGTCGAGGTGGTTTGTTGGCTCGTCAAGAAGTAAAATGTCCGGGTTCTCAAGCAGGATCCGCGCAAGCATTATGGTCGTTTTTTCGCCGCCACTGAGAGTGTTGAATGTTCGTTGCTGAATCTCCTCATCTATCTGAAGCCCGGTGCAGACCTTTTCCAGCTTGACCTTTATATCGTATCCGTCAAGTATCTCAAATTTCGTTTGCAGTTCACCGTAGCGCTTCATCATTTTCTTCGAAGTTTTACTATCGGCTTCTGCCATTACTTTCTCGAGCTCTTTCATTTCAGCACGGAGCTTCGAAATGGTTTCGAATGCCTGGTTCAGCACATCGATAACTTTGAAATCATCAGGGTAATCGGGTATCTGCTCAAGGTAACCAACTGTCGATCCTTTCCGGATTGAAAGGGAGCCATAATCGTAGTTCTCCATGCCTGCGATTATCTTGAAGATGGTGGTCTTCCCGGTACCGTTCCTTCCGATGAGTCCCACCTTCTCTCCCTCCTGGACGTCAAAGGAGACACCGTGGAGCACCTTTATCACTCCGTATGATTTCTGGATTTCATTTAGTGCTATTTCGATCATTTGTATAAAACCGTTATTTTGATTTAAGTTGTATAAATTTACGAAAAGAAAGGCAATTGTAAAAGGAAAAAATAACCCCCACAAAATATATAAACCACAGAGACACCGAGTCACAGAGAAGAACAAAAAGAAGCAAGTGTTTTTACAAACATACTCTTTTGGGTAGGTTTGTGCCTCCGCTCATACTATGGAGGGGAGAAGATAGATTGAATTATGAATCCTGGTTGGTAACGCCTAACAGGGTAAACAAGGGTGTTTTCTAAAGTGTTGCCCAATGGCAACATTAGAAAACCTCCCAACATCAATTGCTTCAGTTGATTAGGGAATACTGATTTATAATTTGAGAAGTAAAAAATACACACTCAAAATTAATTGATGGATTTTATCTTGCAATTTCAGTTAAATTATTTATATTATATTTCGTAAAAAATTAGTGAGAATTTAATTTGTAAAAAACAAGGATAAAAATGGCAAAAACAATAGCTGAATTATCACCGGTTGAATTTGAGAAAATCATTGAAACTACCATAGATAAGCGATTGAGTGTCTGGCTTACTCAAGTGTTGGATGCTTTGGAAAGTTCCGAAGATGAAAAAAAACCTGTACTTAAACCTGAATTCATTGTATCTCTTAAAAATTCCTTGGAACAAGCAGCTAAAGGGAAGACTGTCGATCTTAAATCATTTAGAAAAGAACTTGGACTATGAGTGGTTATGGAGTTACACTGACTCCCGAAGCTGTAAAAGACATCAAGCGATTAGATAACAAGGAAATTATACGAATATTGAATAAGATTGAATGGTTGGGGAAAAACGCAAATTTAATAAGGCACCAGTTATTGAAAGAAGCTAAATGGACTAAGTGATTCAAATATAGGGTTGGAGATTACCGGATTATATACAAAATAGACCAGGGAAAAAGAGATTTAATTATTTTAAAGGTTGGGCATAGAAGAGACATCTATAATTCTTGATTTAATCAGTATTTGTCGCCATAGTTTACTTTGAAAAAGTGTCTTTTTACCCTTTGTCTATTGTGTTTTATCATAATAACAACTTTTCAGTAATAAAAACTAAAAGATTTATATACTATTTATTCTTAAATTAACAAACGATGAAAAGAGGATTATTACTACTTAGTTTAACAGCTTTACTTAGTTTATTGGCTACAAGAATTGTGAAAGGTGAAGCTTCTACAGGTTATGTACACCCCTCTTTAGATGAAACTTCTGCAAATCATGATAGTATAACAATGTATCTTTCAGGGGATCTTGCTGAGAAAAGAAAATATGAACTAGGTGAATTATTTCCTAATTATTTTCATGGCGACCTAGGCGATTTCAACGGCGGTTCAGGCCCCCTTCCTCCTGAAGATTCTTTAATCTATATGTATGTGGATACAACTGCAGAAGGTTATACACAAAGCATGAGGAGAAGGACTATATTTGATACTGGCGCAGATCACTCATTCCCAGATTGCTTCCTGGAAGCGCCAGGAGAAACATCTGTTGCTTTGGATGTACATTACGTTAATGATTCCACTACAGCCCCATACCTTGGTTCTATCTTTGCAGATTGTTATCCTTTTGATTATCCAGATGACGTTCAAACAATGCCTGTGCCTGCAGTAGGTTGTTTGTATTGGATCTACTTCAACAATCTCGCCTTCACACACCCACCAACACATGGCGACTCTGTTGTGGTCAGAGTTAGGAAAGAACATGATGGTCGCTGCTACCTGAATTCAATAATAGCTGAAATAGATACAATGGAATATGGTGGAGTAGCTGTGCTTGCAGGGGATATCACACTGAAAACAGAAGTGACCGGGATAGATGAAAACCAGCCCAGCCCGAAGGATTACGTCTTGCAGACCTTCCCAAATCCATTCAACTCAAAACTCAACATAAAACTGCCTGCAGGACATTATGATATTGATATTCTAAACATTCAAGGAAAGAAAGTTGCTGAGCTTGAAGGTTACAATAATGTACAATGGGATGCATCAGATCAACCAGGCGGTGTTTATTTTGTAAGGAATGCAGAGGGGAATATCCGTTACTATTAAGGTCGAAAGCGAAAGAAAAAACAAACAAGGTTTCCGCTATGTTTACATCGTTACAGCAAATCACAAGGGAAAGAATTACAACATTAACATAATATCAAAACAATCTCTTTACGGATGAAATAAAAAAACATCCTGATCACCTTTTCTTGGTTCTCGGATCATTTTTGTACCTCGGTATCTGGGAAAGCTTTTGCTTCACCATTTTACCAAACTTCTTCTGGACTTCACGCGCTTTTTTCTTATCCTTCTTCAGTTCCAAATACCTCAATTCCTTCTTCTGCTTCATGTAACTTTCAAACCTTCCGGGATCGAGTTCTCCATTCTCAATAGCTTCGCGAATGGCGCATCCGGGTTCGGTATCATGTTTGCAGTCCCTGAAGCGGCATTGGCTGGCGAGCGCTTCAACATCCTCGAACGCGGTCTCTATGATGTCCTCATCAGCCCAGAGCTGGAGTTCACGCATACCCGGATTGTCGATGATCAATCCACCACCAGGGAGGATGATGAGTTCCCTGTAGCTGGTAGTGTGTTTCCCCTTGCCTGTGCTCTCACTGACTACATTCACTTCCTGGCGGTCAATTCCCAGGAGGCTGTTGATGATAGTCGATTTCCCAACTCCGGAGGAACCCAGCAGTGAGACGGTTACGCCACTTTGTAAATATTGGGTTAGTTGGTCGATCCCCTCATTTTTAACTGCGGAAACCGGGTGGATCGGGACACCGAATGCTATCTTCTCGACTTCCAGGATAACTCCATCTATGTCCTGGCAAACGTCTGCCTTGTTAAGCACGATCACGGGCTTAACTTCACTTGAATAGGCGAGTGTAAGGTATCTCTCGATGCGCCTCAGGTTATATTCCTGGTCCAGACCACTCACCAGGAATACGGTATCAATATTAGCAGAAATGACCTGTTCTGCAGCACCTCCGCCTCCTTCATCGATGGGTTTTTTGCCATCGGCACTGATACGCGAAAATTTGGATTTCCTTGGCAGGAGCCGGTGGATTATTGCCTTGCCTTCGTCCTTGAGAATAGTAGCCACTACCCAGTCTCCCACGGCAGGCAAGTCACTCTCAAGGTTCGTTTCATACCGGAATTTCCCGGAAACCGTCGCGCTTAATTCTCCGTATTCACAATAGACCTGGCAGGTAGTTTTTTGTATGGTTATGATCCTCGCCGGAATAAATCCCTCTTCCTTGAATTCTTCGAAGTGCTTCTGGAAAAAGGAATTCCATCCCAATTCTGTTAAATTCATTATACTCCTTAGTAATTATTCGTTGAACGTCTATCGGTTGTGGGAAGCGAATCGGTTGACGTTCAATGCTTGTGATAAATATAATATATTATAATTTTTCTGCACTTGTTTTAATCCATATTTTTCTTTTTTTCCAATTTAACGCTTACTGTCTTCCGATTCGCCCTCCGTAACAGCAAGAGTTTTTACTATTCACAGGTGGACCTCACCTTCAAGTCTTGTCCTGAGTGAAGCCCACCTTTACCAATTATGCCATCAATAACTCGGCTTCCTGCTCCTCCATAAACTGGTTTGTGTACAGCTTGTGATAATATCCACGGAACTCCAGCAATTCAGTGTGAGTACCCTCTTCAAGGATTTTGCCGTTTTTGATGACCAGTATCCGGTCAGCGGAGCGAATGGTGGACAGCCTGTGAGCTATGATGAACGCGGTCCTGCCTTCCAGCACTTTCCTGATAGCATCCTGTATGAGCTTTTCGGTTTCGGTATCCACTGAGGAGGTAGCCTCATCGAGCACGAAGAGCCGTGGATCTGCCAGAATAGCCCTGGCAAATGATATCAACTGCTTTTCACCTGTTGAGAGTTTGCCGCCACCTTCACCAACTTCAGTGTCATAACCGTTCTCCTGCTTCATGATGAAGTGATGGGCGTTCACCAGTTCAGCCGCGCGAACGATATCCTTCTCTTCCGCTTCAAGCCTGCCATAGCGAATATTATCCCGAATTGTGCCGCTGAACAGGTGTGGAGACTGCAGTACATATCCCAGGTTCGAATGCAGCCATAGCTGGGAGTTCTGCCGGTATTCAACTCCATCTATCAGGATCTCGCCTTCTGTGGGTTCGTAGAACCGGCAGGCAAGATTCACAATGGTGCTTTTACCCGAGCCTGTTTCTCCAACCAGCGCGATGCTTTCACCAGCTTTCACCTCCAGGTTGAAATTATCAAGCACCTTCTCTCCGCCGTTATAGGCGAACGAGACGTTCTTGAAATGTATCTTCCCGGCCATTTCCGGCCAGTTCTCTGTCTTCGGTTTGAGAATATTGCCGAACTTATAAGCTACTTCCGAGTGGTCCTTTATCTCGGGTTCCTCATCGATCATCGACAGTATCCTTTCTGCGGACGCCTGCGCGTTCTGAAGATCAGCAAAGATTCTCGCAAACTCTCTTAGTGGATCAAAGAATTGAACCGTGTACGAGAGAAATGCGACAAGAGTGCCATAACTAATCGTTTGAAGCATTACTCCTTTTCCGCCCAGCCAGAGAGCCAATCCGGTTCCGATACTGCCCAGTGACAGAACAACGGGAAGGTAGAGCGACGAGAAAATAGCCGCCCGAACTGACGAGTTGTACATCGTCCCTGTCAGGTTCTGGAATTCCTTGAGGTTCTCCTCTTCCCTGACTAGCGTCTTCGTGGTTTGCGCCCCGGTTATCCCTTCATTGAAGGAACCGGTGATGCGGGAATTGGTCTTCCTGACCCTCCGGTAATACTTCAGTATCTTCTGCTGAAAATAGATGCTGAGTATGACCAGCACAGGCACCACACTAAGTGTAATAAGCGCGAGTTTCCAGTTGAGGTACAGCATGATGCCCATGATAATAAGCATCATAGCTCCGCCCCAGACCAGGTCAACAAGCCCCCAGGCGATGATATCAGCCAGCCTGGACGTGTCGGAAGTCATTCGCGCCATCATCCAACCTATTGGCGTTCTGTCATAATAGGAAAATGACAGTTCCTGGAGACGCTGGAAACCCTCCTTCCTAATATCATAACAGATACCCATATCAATTTTTCCGGCAGTGGTAATGAAGAACCAGACGTTCATCGATTGAACAACTATCAGAACTATGTAAATTATCAGGAAATTACCGATGCCTTCTGTGGTTCCCGGGATAACGAAATGGTCGATTGCGTATTTGCTCAATAATGGGAATACAGCATCGATTCCCGCCAATGTGATCATGAACACAATCAGGATAGCCATGTATTTCTTATAGGGAAGCATATAGCGTATCAGACGTTTCCATAACCTCCAGTCGAATTTCTTTTTATATTCATGTTCCTTGTATATACTCATTATTTTATTCCTTTCAAAAAGTTCAAGCGGCAGTTGGGGTTGAGCCGAACCATGCTTGAGATTGTCTTACAATTATAATCCTGAAAAGCTGTGCTTTTCATTCCCGATTTTGGTCCCTTCGCTGACGGAATTTTGAAGAGTCCATATTCTATTATACAAACCGGTCTGGTTTATCAGTTCAGCGTGAGTTCCCTTCTGAGTAATTTCGCCGTCCTCGAGAACAAGTATCATATCAGCTTCCGCGAGTGTAGTGATCCTGTGGGAAATTATGAAAGTAGTCGCTCTGCTGGTTCTGCTTTTCAGCGCTTTTCGAATAGCCGCATCCGTTTCAGTATCCACGGCGCTGAGGGAATCGTCGAGTATCAGGATCGGACAGTTTTTCACTAACGTCCTGGCAATTGCGATTCTTTGCTTCTGTCCACCGGAGAGAGTTACTCCACGCTCTCCAACAGGGCTTTCATATCCTTTATCGAAGCCCTCAATTACATCGTGAACAGCAGCTATCTTAGCGACTTCGAATATCTCTTCATCATCAGCGTCCATTTTTGCAATGCCGATGTTCTCCTTAATGGTTTTACTGAAGAGAAACGGTTCCTGCAAGACGATGCCAACGTTCTCGCGTACCCATTTCTTGTCCATGTTCTTGAGTTCGTTGCCGTCGATAGTGATAGAGCCGCTCTGATAATCGTACAGCCTTGCCAGGAGGAGCATCAGTGTTGATTTTCCGGAGCCGGTTGGACCGAGCAGCGCCACAGTCTGCCCTTTTCTAACGCTGAATGTTATGTCTTTCAGGATAGGTCTTTTCGCATCGTACCCGAAGCAAACATCTTTGAACTCAACATTTCCAGCTATCCAGGGCTTAAAAGCAGTTGTATGCATTATTCCGGGAACGTAAGCCAATTCATGTTCTTCTGGCTTCTCATCAAGGATCTCCTTGATTCTTTCAAGGGATACCAGGGCTTTGCCCATATCGGTAAGTATCCTGCCCATTTGGCGTACCGGCCAGAGAAGCATTCCCTCGTATGTAATAAATACCACGAGGGTTCCGAGAGTGATTCTGCCTACGGAAGCCCAGTAAACTCCGAGAATGAGTACAGCGGCGATCTGGGTCAAGCAGAGAAAGTCCGATATGGACCAATACCACCCGAGTAGAACGATAAGGCGGTATGTCAGATTCTTGTAATCCCTGTTCTTTGTCTCGAACTTGGCTATTTCGTATGCCTGTCTCGCGAACGCTCTTACCACTCTTACTCCGGTTAGGTTTTCCTGTAGAACGGTCGATAAACTTCCTTCAGCTTCATCGGATACCTGGAAAGCTTTTTTGACCTTGATGAAGAATAACATTGCGAAAAGGAATATCAGGGGAACCGCCGCCATCGAGATAAGGGTCATTTTAGCGTCGAGAACCAGCATGAATGGAAGGATAGAGCCGATCATGAAGATTACCCTTCCTATTTCTACAAGCTGAAACGACAGGAACCGCCGAATAGTGTCCACGTCGGAAGTACATCGCTGGATCAGGTCGCCGGTTTCAGCTTTAACATGGTAATCGAAGGGTAAATGTTGCAGGTGATCGTAAAGCTTCTCTCTTATTTTCATCGCAGTTGCTTCCGCGCCTATCGCCGACCACTTTCCCTTCAGATAAAGAAAGATTCCATTCAACAGGGTGAAGATAACGATCAGTATCGCGGCTATCCAAAGGTTCCGGGCGAGGGTTTCTTTCCCGCCCAGGGTTGAAACCAGGTCCTTTACCCATTCGGGCGCTTGAAGAGGCGTGTCGCCGATTATCGAATCGATAACAACCCGTAGAACAAGCGGTCTGATAAGCGAGAAAACAGTGGCTAAGCCGACTGATAGTATCGCCAGTGTATAAAGTGTCCTGTTGCCTTCCATAAATTTCCAAAGAAGTCTTAAATTTTTCATAATTCACCTACTCTTTCGTTATAGTTTAATAAACTTGTTTGTTTAAATTTTGATTCTCACAAATTATTATTAATTCTTTCATATTTCATCGTCCTTCGCGTATTTTATTCTGATGTCGCACATTTACTAATTGCTGTTTTTTTTATTTCATCTTAAAGTTTTAGTTGGTCATAGCTGGCATGATTTTTGAAATTCCCTAGCGCTCATATCAAAAATCCCGCCAGCTACATTTTAGTTTTTTTCTTTTTTCCTATAAATATTAACCATCTACAATGGTTTTGTTTCAAAATATTTCTCTCGGTTTATCCTTTTTCTTTATCTTTTTTCTTTCTCTGTGTCTCTGTGTCTCTGTGGTTTATTCTTTTTTTATTGTTCAATGTTTTGAATTTCTCTAACTAAAAAAAAGCCGCGAACCCGATCTTCGAGTCCACGGCTTTGTAAATCTTTTATGGATACCCTGTAAATGAAAAAGCCACAGACTCGAAATAGGATCCAGTCTGTGGCTCTAACTATATCAAAACCTTTAAGTTAAGTTCTCGTTAGTGCCTCCAAACTGGTCCTATCGCTCGGCACGTCGATCCCGAAATCCACCGATAGGACCGGGGTTCCCCAGCGTCTTATTATCTTTAAGTTCATTTTAATATGCGCCTCCGATAGTTTAAAATTTTAATATCACGAACAAATTTAGATTATTTTTCAAATCCTGTCAAGTGTTTTCAACAAAAAAAAATTTTTTAGCTATTGTTTATGAAATTAGTCTCGTATTTCCTTCTATTTATAGATGAATTAAAAAACCGGAAAAAAAAACTTTTTTACTTTACCATCCTGACCAGGGAATAAATCCTCCCCACAAACCAATCAGCTACCTCCTTCGGCGAATGAGCAGTCAAACCCCTGATGGTCTCAGTCTCAGGTTCCACCTCGTACACCTCCGGTATGACCTTCGCTTTGATTTTGAACGGTATCTCCCAGGAAGGATTAGGCGCGTTCCCAACCTTAAGGAGCACCCCGCCGTTACACTCCGCCTGGGTCTCCTCAGCCCCAATGCCATCGATATTAAAGTGCATGTCAACAAACCCCTCAGCCAACCTTAAATAAAAAGTACAAATGTTCGTGAGTTTGACAGGGTTAATACCATCGTAAAGAATAATCCCCTTCAATTCCTCTAACGTCAGCACTTTTTCCTCTAACACATGAATTTCAGGTTTGACCTTGAAAGTGTCCGAGAAATGCTGACTCATCCTCTGAATGTTCTCAATAGCTAACGAAAATAAAAATTCCCTGTTGTCCATTGTCATCTTTCCGGTATAATTTCCCATATAAATATAAAAAAAATAACTAATGTCAAGTATTTCTATGCTATTATTACGTTTCGTTTTTTAAAATTAAATTGACATAGTCTTTTAATTTGCTATTTTTTTATAAATTTTAATTATGGAGATTGAGTATGTTTAAGTTTTTAAGATCAATGACCGGGTTTTTGGTGGTTTATTATCTTTGCGTTACAACGCTTGCTTTTGCGGGAACTCAAACTATCGAATGGTTGAAATTTGATGAGGGATACAACAAAGTATTCTCAGATAAGAAACCCATGATGGTTTACTTTAATACTAAAGCTTGCGGCTGGTGCAGGAAAATGGAGAGCAATACGTTTGGAGACCCCGCTATTGCCAACACAATGAAAGAAAAATTCGTCCTGTCAAATGTCGATCTGAGGTCGTTTAAAGAGATAAAATGGAAAGGGGAAACCTTCACCGAGAGGGACATAGCCCAGATATTTCAAATAGTCGGTGTGCCCTGCGTGGCTTTTGTAGATACTGTCGGACAGTTTATAATAAAAATCCCGGGATATATACCCCCGGAAAATTTCCAGTATATACTTAAATACGTTTCAGGTTATTGGTATGAAGATCTAACTTTCGAAGAGTTCATGAAAACGGAAGAGATGCTAAATGCCGATCCAATAAAACGTTAGGGATTCTACTTTGGGAAAAATGAAATTTACCTCTATCTTCTTTTTAATATCGATTATTGTTTCTTCTTCCCTAAACGGGCGGGCGATAATCATTAATGAAATTATGTACGACCCTCCCTTCGGAAAGGAATGGGTGGAGATATACAATCGAAGCGCCGAGGACTCCGTGGGAATGGAACCATCCAGCATCGATATAAAAGGATGGAGCTTTTCTGAGACCGCGGAATACGAAACCCCCCTGTTGATAACCGCGGACAATCTGGTAATTGAACCCGGTGAATACGTGGTGCTTGTATCCGATTCTGCTGGGTTCGCCGCTGATTTCTGCGACTCCTGCTGCCGGATCGTCGAAATCGATGGATGGAGCACATACCTGCTGAATAACACCGGCGACATAGTGGTCCTCTTCGACAGCAACCTGGCTATGGTGGACAGTATGAGTTATTCGGGCACCTGCAGTGATGTTTCACTTGAGCGCGTAAAATGCTGGGGGCTGTCAAGCAACTCGGATAACTGGGAGTGCTGTGAAGAAGTGGCAACCCCGTGCGCCGTCAACTCTGTGAGTCCGATACCGAGTGACCTGAAGATCATGAGCGCATGGACAAATCCCGCTGACCCTGAACCGAATACGGATTTTTTTGTCAGTGTTTACGTTAAGAGCGCAGGATACTCAACTTCAGAACCCGGCACACTAACATTTTACGCCGATACGAATGGTAACGCAATTGCAGAAGCTACTGAAATTATTGGGGAACCTGTTGAGGTTGCATCCATGAATAGCGGGGATAGCGTACTGGTGACCTCTGAATCTTTCCAACTGCCGCAGGGCAACTGGACAATAATCATTAAACTCAGCCCCGACGCGAAGCCCGACAACAACGAAGCCAGGCTCTCGATAATGTTCCTCGACTACCCCATTATTATTAATGAAATAATGTACGATCCACCCTACGGTCCGGAATGGATCGAGATATACAACCGCAGCGGTCAGGATTCCGTGAACCTGGAGCCGGTGGAAGTAAATTTAAAGGGCTGGGCGCTTGCAGACGCCCCCCGGTACGATGCCCCGATGCTGATAACCAGTGAAGACCTGACTATTCAGCCCGGTGAGTATATGATCCTTACTTACGATCGCGCAACGTTCCTGGATAATTTCTGCGACACCTGCTGCACCGTGTTCGAAATGGATGGCTGGGACGCCTCGATCTTTAATAACGACGGAGACATGGTGGTCCTCTTCGATTCCGTAGGCACGGTCATTGACAGCCTGGAGTATCCGGGTAGATGCAGCGATAAGACTGTGGAGAGAGAACGTTGGTGGGCAGCGTCCGATGACACTTCCAACTGGAACTGCTCCCAGAGCACAGCGACCCCATGCGGCTTGAATAGCATTTCGCCAGCTCCGAGGGACCTCGCTATTACCGGTCTTAGAGCTGATCCTGAAAATCCAGAACCATTGACAAATTTTGAAATCTATGCCAAAATAAAAAACCTGGGGTTCCAGGAATCGGAACCCAATTCAGTAACCTTCTACCTCGATATGGACTGGGACGGATACTTCGAAACCTCCGAGAACATCGGCGAAGTTGACATCCCCGAATTGGCTCCAGGCGAGGAAAACGAATACTCCATCGACTATGCCTTCGGGGAAGGTTACTGGAAAATCCTTGCTGAGATAGGATACGATGCCAGGACATCCAATAACCAGGACACTCTCCTGTTCGTCATTGGCTCCCCGGAGAACCGGGTAGTTATAAACGAATTCATGAACAAGCCACTTTCGGACACTGATAACCCGGAGTGGGTCGAGCTTTACAACAAATCGGACACAACAGTCGATGTCTCGGGCTGGAAAATCGGCGATGGTGAAGATTTCGCCACCATTTTTTCGACAAATTCGAGTCTATGCGTTATTCCTTCCGGTGGTTACATCATCATTACGGAGGATTCCTCAGCATTCAGAGAAGCGTTCGGCTGTTCTGAGGATGCGGATAAAAAAGGTCATTTCAGCCCCTCTTCGGGAGCGTGTTGCGCGGTCATTCAACCGGTTGGAAGCTGGGAAGCCCTCAACAACACTGACGACGTTATTGTCCTGAAGGACAATTTCATGGTGACCCAGGATAGCGTGGCGTACCTGGACGATTGGACCTCCGAGTGCGAAAATTACGGGATATCGAAAGAGCGGCTCGATCCCGAAGGCGGGTCAAACGACCCGGAGAATTGGTGGTGTTCGCGCTTTGGAGCTACCCCTTGTGAGGAGAATTCCACCATAGGTCCCGAGATAAGCGAGGTAAAAATCGAGATAAATCCTAATCCTTTCAATCCATCGGAAGGCGAAGTTGCCACTATCTCATATTCCTTTCCGATGAGAGCGACGTTTACCGTTAAAATTTACGATGTTAATGGGCGCAAGTTGAAAGACCTTGTAGAGGAAAACGATACTCCTGGCAACCTGGTACGATGGGATGGCAAGGATAACGGAGGAGAAACTCTGCCGGTCGGGATCTATGTGATACTAGCCAAAGCGGTTGCCGAAGGGGAAACCTATAAAGCAAAAAAAGCCATCGTGATAGCAAAAAAATTGGATTGAGATAAAAGTCTATGTCATCCTTCCTTTTTCAACAATCTGATATTCTGAAGTTATACAATACCGCTATTGAAATTGCGTCGAAGATAAAGAGCAAGGGTCATTCAGCATATTTAGTAGGGGGTTGCGTGCGAGATCTGATATTGGGAAGACCCACTAAAGATTTTGATATCGCGACCAACTGCCCGGTTGAGGAAATAAAAAACCTGTTCCCTGACGCTAACCAGAAAAAACCTTACCGTTACGGGGTATTCGAGTTGAAAGCGGATGACCTTTATATTGAAATAGCTCATTTCCGGGAGGACTATGATTATGACGGTCGTCACTCGAAAGTCAGGTTGGTGGATTCTGTTGAACGGGATTTGAAAAGAAGGGATTTCACTATCAACGCTCTCGCGCTCGATCCGTCTACTATGGAGGTGCTGGACTTATTTGATGGATTGTACGATATAAGACATAGTGAATTACGCACGATCGGGGATCCGGAGATCCGTTTCAAGGAGGACGCGCTGAGAATTCTCAGGGGAATCAGGTTCGCAACTAAATTAGATTTCCAAATTGAACCAAAAACACAGGCAGCTATGACACGATACGCAGATAAGGTTAAAGACCTGTCACACGACTGGCTGCGGAAAGAGTTCATCGGCATCATGGAGAGTGAAAAATCCCACAGAGGAGTGAAACTGTTACATGAAACCGGTCTGGATAAACGATTATTACCAGGCGCATTCACTGAATATGAAGAACCAGAAATTATAATTCAATGGTTAAAGAAGGCTGATGAAGCCGGTTTTGATCACGTAAAAAAACTCGCTATATTATTAAGGAAGGAAAACCCGAAAAAGGCTGAACAGGTTTTGAACAAACTTAAGTTCCCCAAAACTGAAATAAAAAAGATAACAGGGTTCATAGATAGATTGGAGTGGCTTGGAAAATGGGACTCGCTGTCACCGGATGAACTTGTCGATATGGTGGATAATGATGACTTTGAAGGATTGCTGTCACTGGCTGAAGTATTTTATGAACAATCGAAATGGAAAAATATCAAAGGCAGCTTCAAGAATATACTTGAAAATAGTAAGAATGAATATATATTAAATGGTGAAGACATACAGGAATTACTTGATATAAAGCCAGGGAAAATGATAAAAGAAATACTTGTTTATGTAAGGTATAACCAGCTTTTAGGAGAAATTAAAACAGTTGAAGATGCAAAGAAATATGCTAAAGTGATTGTGAATAAGTTAAAATAGCGGTCCAAGACCATGGCAAGATACGTTAATAAAGGCAGAAATTTAAAGGTATCGGTTTACCATTACTTCTCGTGGAAGATCGGTTTCATCACGTTCCTGGTTTTTTTCATGATGGGGATTATCATCCCTTCTCTTGGTATATGGGTTGCATATCTGAATTTCAGGGGGAGCCTGCCCTCACCGGAGGAACTTGAAAACTATACACCGCCACTAATTACCACCATTTATTCTGCCGATGGAGAGATACTTGAGAAATTCGCGGGACAGAAACGCATCTGGGTGCCACTGGAAAAGATGTCGCCGTACCTGATAGACGCACTGATCGCTTCAGAAGACAAGAATTACTTCAGGCATTGGGGAGTCGATATATGGGGAATTACAAGGTCGATGATAGCCAATCTAAAAGCTGGACACATCGTTCAGGGCGGATCTACAATAACCCAGCAGCTTTCCAGAACCCTCTTCTTATCCCGGGAACAGACCATTCCACGTAAAATAAAGGAAGCACTTACAGCGATCAGGCTGGAACGCAAATACACTAAAAAGGAAATACTTGAGTTGTACCTGAATCAGAATTATATGGGCAAGGGATCGCACGGTGTGCAATCGGCAGCGCTGTCCTACTTCGGTAAGGATATCGACAGTCTGAACATCGAGGAAGCCGCTCTCTTAGCGGGAGTATTGAAAGCCCCTTACAGGTATTCGCCGGCGATTAATCCGGACCTCGGATTGCGCCGCAGGAACATCGTTATAGAATCAATGGTTAGGCGCGGCAAATTAGAAAGAGAAGTTGCGGATTCCATTAAACAGATACCTATCAAAATGACTACGTCAGAAAGCGTGATTGGCAAAGCGCCCTACTTCGTTGAGTTCGTAAGGCAATATCTTGCTAACAAGTACGGTGACCAATTCGTTTACGAGAGCGGGGTATCGGTTTATACCACGCTCGATTGGTCTATGCAGGAGAAGGCTGAGGAGGTATTCACTCGAAGGATGGATGTTCTTCAACGCTGGATTGAGAAGATACACCATGACGATGATCCGGATTTCACTGAGATGGTGTATGACTCTGTTGAAGAGGAGTCCGTGCGTGTTTATAAAACCTTACAGGGCGCGATGATGGCGGTAGAACCAATGACCGGGAATATCAAGGTTATGATTGGCGGCAGGGATTTCGAAGAAAGCGAGTTCAACAGGTCAGTCCAGGCTGTCAGGCAGCCAGGCAGCGCTTTCAAGCCGTTCGTCTATACAGCAGCCATCGATAACGGGTACCGCGCGATAGACAAGATCGACGACACCCCGCTCGTCTTGGAAATGCCAGACGGTTCTATCTGGAGACCACACAATTATGACAATACTTACAAGGGACCGACAACTTTAAGAGACGGGCTCAAGCAGTCGCGAAACCTCGTCGCTATTAAATTGATACAGAAGGTAACACCCAAGCAGGTCATTTACTATGCTCGAAGGATGGGGATAAAAACCCACCTGAGTCCATACCCGTCATTGGCGATTGGCAGTTGCGGAGTAACCATGCTGGATTTGATAACTGCTTACACGGTGTTCCCAAATGGGGGAGTCAGGGTCGATCCAATCTGGATAACCAAGATAGTTGATCGCCACGGGAAGGTCGTCGAGGAGAACAAGCCGAACCGGACTGAAGTGCTACCTGAAGCAACTGCATACGTGGTCACCGACCTGCTGCAGGAAGTGGTTGACCATGGTACCGGCGTCGGCGTGAGATACGCCGGGTTCGATAGACCCTGCGGCGGAAAAACCGGCACTACTAACGACTTTACCGACGCCTGGTTCATTGGCTTTACCAAACAACTCTGCACAGCGGTGAGAGTCGGTTTCGATGACATGACCCCTATCGGGGAAGACCAGACAGGCGCAAAAACCGCTCTCCCAATCTGGACTGAATTCATGCTCGAAGCTCATAAGGATTACGTGGTGCGCGATTTCACAGTGCCTGATAACGTTGTGTTCGCGACGGTCTGCAAGGAAACGGGACTGCTCGCTACCAACAGGTGCCCGGAAAAGGTCAAGGAGGTATTCGTTAAGGGTACAGAACCGACATCTTACTGCAATTCCTCGCACCGGAAGGAAATATCGAGACCACGCCGCATCGAGCCCAAGAAGCCCCAGCGAAAAACCACCCCCGAACAGGACCCATACATCTTCAAGGAGAAAAAGGAAGAGAAAAAGAGAAAAGTGGGGTTTTGATTTACGATTTTAGATCTACGATTTATAATTTTGCCCCTATATTGAAATCCGTGTCCTTCCGTCTCATCAGCGTTATCCGTGTGTAATTTCTTTGTGTATCTTTGAGTCTCGGTGTTTTAGTGGCAATCTTTAATTTTTATTTCGAACCAGCTATTCAACGGGAAGCGATTGCATAAAGAAAATTGAGTGATTTCACACGAATATCCTGTTACTTTCTGTTGGATTCGAATTCTTATAGTATTACCTAGATTTTGTGGATACAGAATAAATTATTACCAGGTGGTTGGTTTTTTGGAGAAGATTATTATTGTTTCTCAGTGTCTCTGTGTTTTGTATTCTTTACTGAAAGTATACTCCCAACTACGGGCAATCGCTTAGAATAACGCAACCCGGGTGAAAACCCACGAACCAATCGATCGAACTGCAGGTCGAGTCATCCAGCGGATTACCCTCGAGGTGAAGCCTTTGAAAACCGGGGAGCTCCTCTAATGGAGTAAGATCAAGATGTGTTATATTATTGTCATTCAAGTAAATACTGGAAAGGTCCGGTAAACCGGAAAGTGGAGTGAAATTGAAACTCGTAAGTTGATTATTGCCTAAATTAAGAGAGATCAATTTTTCACATTCGGAGAGGGGAGTAATATCGATCTCACTCAGGTTGTTTTCCATCAAAATAAGCCAGGTCAACTCTTCGAAAATTGGCAAGGGTGATAAATCGATGTAGTTAATATTATTATTCCTCAGGTCGATAGAAAGCAAATTTACCCATGTAGATACCTGCACGAAATCGAAGGTGGCGAGGCAGTTGTTGCTCAGGTCAAGCCGGTCGATATTTATGCAGTTCACCAGTGGTGAAAGATCTACTGAGGTCAAGTTGTTTCCGGTAATGTTGAAAATCTCGATCAGGCTCAATTCAGAGAGAGGATAGAGGTCTAGGTCGTTCAAATTGTTACTGTTCAATTGCAGTTCTCTCAGGGCTAAGCATTCGGCGAGATAGGAGAGGTCTAATTGTTCTAGGGGATTTTGCTGGAGTAAAAGTGTATTGAGAGTGTTCGAGTAATGTTCGATGCCGCGAAGGCAGTCTGAATTTGAATAACTAACATCCACAAGTTTGATTTTATAAACGCATCCTGATTCGTTACGGTACGCCTGGTGCCTTGTAAGTGTATCGCCGTTTATGATGACAGGCGCATCTGTTTCGCAGATATAGTTACGAATGTAGATGTTGAGAGAGTCAGTAAGATAATCAGAGCCCATCAGGGCAACCGCTTTGAGTTTGTAATTACCTTCAGGGTAGTATGCGATATCGAACTCACGTGAATATTCGTAAGAGCTGTCAACCCCGAGTAATTCCCATTCGTCGTCCTTTATGTAGAACTCGACACAATCCACTTCGGAGTGGTTTTCGACCGAGACCTGGAAGTTCATGTAGAGTGTGAGGGTGTCACCATCTTCCGGATTTGAGATGTACAGAGAGACACCATCATCTTCGGAACAAAATATAAGCAAACTGACTAAAGATAAAATGCAGACTGATGCTAAAAGGAACTTGTTTTTCACTTTATTCACCTTTTTTCGACCCATGTATGATAATGTAAGCATGGTTTGAAAGGAAGCAAGTTTAATTTTAATAGATAATAATCTAAGGTAAGAAAACATAAAACAAACAAAACCTCCCCAAAAACCTCAATGTCATCTCGAAGCTCTTATTTCCCGCTAAGAGATCTCAGCAATTGAATTGAGTGAATTCACACGAATTCCCTGGTACTTCTTGTTGGATTTAAACATTAAAGAGACACACCCCACCACTTCGTGGTCCCCCCCTCTTGTAGAGGGGACTTTAGAAACACCCCACCACTTCGTGGTCCCGGGAGTTTACGAAGTACAACTCCCAAAAGCTCAATCTTATTGAGATTAACCCTCTTAATATAGGGGATTTTTTATTGGATTCAAATAATAGATAAAAATTCTCCAGAATATTGTATCATTCATTAATACTTGACTTTAATCTGTTTTCCAATATTTTGATATTGTGTAAAAAAAATAAATTGTATTTAATAACGTTGGAGAATTAATCATGCAAACTGGTATAGAAGAAAAGAAGTTAAAAGAAGCAATGACAGAAGCTTTAATTGGTGTAATGCAAAACGAACCGAAGTTGTTTCGTAGAATATTAGTTGAAGCATTGGAGGATTTTGGTTTGGGCGAAGCAATCAAGCAAGGTAGAAAAGGTTCTTATGTTGATGAAAGCAAGATTATGAAAGCTTTGGATACTAAGTAATGAATCTGTTATTTGAAAAATGCTTTGAACGAGACCTCAAGAAACTCAAAGATGAACGTATAGGTAAAAAGCTAAAAAGAATTATACTTGAGATAAAGGAAGCACAATCTATTGGAAAAATTCAGGGGCTGGAAAAATTAAGAACAGGTAAAAGATTTTACAAAATAAATATTGGGGATTATCGGCTTGGACTTGAAATAGCAAATAAAACGGTGATTTTCGTAAGGTTCCTGAACAGAAAAGATATTTACAGATTTTTCCCTTGAAAAACTGACAAGACAAAACAACCCGCAATCGTGAAGTTTTTGCAAGAAACTTCCAAAATCTGAGACGTAAGTCGAAGATTAGTCATCTCGAGGCTATTATTTCCCGTCGTCCGGTAACCGCAGGTTGGCGCGGTCTCAGCAATTGAATTGAGTGATTTCACATGAACCCCCAGGGAGTTTTTGTTGGATTCTTATGCCTATGGGATTACTAGTGAAAGTTTCAGTTTAAAAACTCTAATCAGACTGAAACGTTTCACTTACGGATTAAAAGGCGGAAATAATAGCCTTTGAATCCTCACAATGACAGGGAGGAGGTTTTTGAAAGTGAGAAGCGTTTTTTATTGTATCGTTGCTCATTTTGAGCTATTTTCTTATATGAAATGAAATTAACACTTATTTCAATATTAGTTATTCTGACTGTGCATTCACTTGCTTTATATCATGAGACAATGAGACCGGAAGCCTTCAGCCAGGTTCCCTGCTCACTCCCCGAATCAAAAGACTACGAACTTGAATTTACATTACTCTCCTCAACTGAATATACCATTGTTGAAACGATTGGAGGAGCTCCTTGGTACGGAACAGGGGAGTTTCCATTAATAGAATGGCCTTACGCCTATATTGGTTGCACACTCTGGGGATTGATGATATGGGATATTTCTGATTTACATAATCCCTTGATGCTTTCACATACAAATGGTCATAGTACAGATCCAGACTTATATTATGGGCTAGGTGATTTTGATATATACCAGGATACCCTTTTAGTAGGAACGTATGTAAGGAGAGGTGGGGAGTCCAGTGGTTTAATTATAGTGAATGTAGCAGACCCTCATAATCCTTTTCTTCTAACAACTTACGAGATGGATGGGCATTTTGATCAGACTTTAGTTGATGGAGATTTTGCTTATCAATGCTATTATGAATCCGATGGCTCATCCCGCGAGGGTTTAAATGGTTTAGTTGTATTTGAAATTACTGTACCTGATTTTCCCATATTTTGCGATTCAATAAGAACGCCGGGATTGCAAACAATATCCTTTTGGAAAGGTGGTGGTTATGCTTATCTTTTTAATTCTACTGATTCCCCTGAAGGCTATCTAACCGGGGTAGAAATCCACGATATAAATGGTAGATTGGTTTATTATTGGGACGGTGAGGATGAAAGAGCCATCCATTCATCCAACCATCAAACCATCCAGACTGAGTTCACCTGGCAACCGGAAGCCTTAGTTCCCTCCGGGATTTACCTCGTTAAAGTTACCGCAGGGGATCATTCCGCCTGTGAGAAAGTTTTGTATTTAAAGTAAAATTTGAAGGTTACAAATCATACTAAATATAATGATTGAGTCTAGTACGGGAAATAATTACTATGTTTACATTTTAACCAATAAATGGAACAAGGTTTTATATACTGGTTTTACCAATAGTCTGCTTGAACGGGTTCATGAACACAAAATGAAAAAGGTGGACGGATTTACTAAAAAATATAACGTGGATAAATTAGTTTATTATGAAGAGTTCGAACAGGTTCAAGATGCGATAAACATGGAGAAGCAAATAAAGAATTATTCAAGAGAGAAAAAGATAGCGCTAATCGAATCGATGAATCCTGAATGGAAAGACCTATATGATGGTTTATTGGAAAGTTGGGGACCTGTTATAGGTAAGCCGGGAAATACACGATTACTTGAAGAATGAAAAATTTATACTAAAAAAGGTCTCACTGTCATCCCGACACTCAAATTATTCGTGGAGGGATCTCATCAATTGAATTGAGTGATTTCACACGAAACTCCTGTGATTTGGTGTTGGATTTTAATGCTTATGGGATCATTACGTCGAAAAAGCCGGAAATAATAGCCTTTTTCTCCTCATGATGACAGCGAGGGGGTTTTTGTTGATAGAAGTATATCTTGTTTATTTAAAATGCTTGAGGGATAATAATACTAGAACACCCTTAGCCCATTGTTATCTTATCCACTCGCGCGACGATAACCGTGTCCGAGGGGATCAAACCGGTTGCGTCAGTCTGGCGCGTTGCGCTGCCGCTCACCATGAGCACAACCTCCCCTACACCAGCATCGACAGTGTCCGCAGCGACCGTATAACCTTTCAGTTCGGTGCCGTCCGGCTCCATATCGCGAACTATCAAGAGCTTGAAGCCCGAGAGGTCTTCCTGCTTTCGAGTCGCCCAGAGTTCTCCAATTACTTTGCCTAATCTCATAGTATTGCCTTATTATAATTAAAAAAAACCATTTATAAAATTTACGTATTTCGTATTTATAGGAAACGTATCACTACGAAATTACAAAATTTTTATTTTTAACCACTCCTTAAAAAAAGGATCGATAAACTTATACTCTGTCCTTTCTTTCTTTATTATTTCCTCTTCCAACAACCTTCTGATCGCTTCACTTGTCGAAGAAGGTGCTGAGAGATTATATTTATTTTTATGTTCTTCAGAAAACATTTGTTTGCCCTCTACCTGGAGTATAACTTCGATTACTTTTTTCTGATAAGGGCTTAACTTTCTCCACAAAACTGAATAAAATTCACTTTTCTCATTAATAATCCGGTCTTTTACTTTATCGATTGCTTTTTTATTTACGGTTCTATCAGCGATATGTATTAATTCATAAGAAAAAAGCTGGATGTAATAAGAGATATTGTCGCAAGTTTCACAAACCAATTTCGCTAATTGTTCGCTAATTGTTTTATTATATAATCCAAAACCTTTTTTAATGAATTCTACCCAATATTTCTCCGGAATCTTTCCGATATATTTTAATTTCCCGCTATGATAAAAGGGATTCTCCGGATCATTAGTCAGGTTTTTACTAAAACTCGATTCACTTCCCAGGAAAATATAGCTTAGTTTGCTATGAGTCTGTATTATGCTTCGCAGTTTTTTCTCAAATTGAAGCCCATCTAAATTTTTGATTTCCTGGAATTCGTCGAAGATAACGACCACTTTGAATCCCCGTTCTGAAAGGGTTTTTATGATATTAAATACTTCTTCAAAAGCTAAATCTTCATTAGACCTTTTATACTCGAATTCAAAATTCATGTTTCCGTACTGATCGATACTGATTTTGGGAATGATGTTTATTAGAATACTCTTCAAGAATTTTATAGTATTCTTTATTTCAAAGGGTTTATTCCTGCTTAGTTCTTCGCCGAATAGGGAAATGAATTTTTCCTTAGAGTGGATTTGAAAAAAATCCAGGTATATCGAGATGAGCTTTTTATATTCCTCTTTTAATTCCAGTTCTAATTGTTTTATCAGGGAAGTCTTGCCTAACCGCCTTGGTCCGTAAATAAAGAGATTAATATTATTCTTAACGTCATTTTTAATCTCTTTAAGCTCATCTTTACGGTCAATGAAACTTTCGCCTGTCACAATTTTGCCGAATTTAAAAATACTTTCTTTCATAACAAAAAATTGATTTCGTTAATGTACGAAACATATATATACGAAATACCTTCAGAAATGTCAAGCCTTTTTTAATGATTTGCAATCTGTTTTTTTAAATGAATGTACCGTTTGGTTAATAAAACTTGTATTCGCTAAACGCACTGGTCACTTTCTTCTGCTTGTTATTGTTTTCATTACTTGTCATCCAGTCACTTCTCGAACCCAAACTTGAACGGCAGCAATTCCTTCAGCGAATATTCCTTGACAACACCTGATTTGTTTGCTATAATAATATTCATATCATCAGAGAATTCCGCCATCACCTGTAAACACGCGCCGCACGGATAAGGTAAATTATTGACAAACTTGTCAGAATCTGTGTAAATCAATATCCTGTCAAGCTTTTTTTCGCCCCGGGATATCGCGTTGAATATTGCCGCACGCTCCGCGCAGACAGTCAGTCCATAAGACGCGTTCTCCACGTTACAACCTGTATATACTTTCCCCGATGCAGCCAGAACCGCGGCTCCTACCTTTATCCCCGAATAGGGCGCATATGCATTTTGTGCCGCCGCTTTCGCCTTCTCTAAAAGTCCTTCATCCATTTTATTTGACTCCTGCTTCGTTTCTCGTTTTTATCCCGGATTAGCTATTCTCCAGATTCCCGAATAACCGAATCCTTATCCATCCTCTACAAGGATGATAATAGGGGTGTTTATTTTGTTCTCCAATTATTAACCGTCAACAACGGTTAGGATTATACAAAGTTATCCAAACCCTGTCTTCTGTGCTCTGTTTCACTCCTTAAATCTTTACTCGGTGATCGATACCTGTCCCGTGAGATAGCTAAACATTCACATTGAATGGTTCATTATCTAACGGGATTCATAATTCGTTTTTCCTTCTCTGTCCTTTGTACTCTATTTTAATATTGTATTATTTCCAAATTCGCGTACTTCAGCATTATCTTCTTCAAACCCACCGAATAAAACGCCACGGTGATAACCATGTTTTCGCCGAATCCTGAGATCTCCTTTACGGTTCCCTTCCCGAAATTCGGATGGTAAACAACTGAATTGGGCTTTATGGGCAGCTTTTGCCCGAAGGCGAACGAATAGGAGCTCCCCGAGTAATCAGGTCGCTTCGCCTTTTCCACTTTCGTTAGATCCTCGGGTATCTCCTTGATGAAACTCGAAGCGATATTTTCGTACTCCTCCGCGAAGCGGTGCCTCAATGAAGCCCAGGTTATGTAAACCTGCTTCTTCGCGCGGGTCAGCGCGACATAAAAAAGCCGTCTCTCCTCCTCGATATCATGATCTTCGTCATCCGCCCTCAAAATAGGGAATAAGCCCTCCTCCATACCAGCAATATAAACAATGCTGAACTCCAAACCCTTAGCAGAATGCGCGGTCATCAAGTTCACCATATCCTCTCTCTGTTCCCAGGTATCGATATCCGTTATGAGTGAGACCTCCTGAAGGTAGTCCTCAACGCTTCCTTTTTTGGGATTATTCTTGACAAAATCATAAATCCCTGCTACAAGCTCACCAATGTTGTCCAACCTCGACTCCGCCTTGATATCCTTCGAATCCTCAAGCATCTTAAGATACCCGCTGCCATCTAACGCCATATCAATGACCTCGGCAACGTCCTTCTTCTCTGCGTATTCCATGAGATCGTCAATCAATTGCACGAATTCCTTAACCGACTTTCGAGTGTTTGGTTTCAGGTTCTCGAGAGCATCGCACTTTGCATACTCGAATATGGATTTGCCTTCAGCGATCGCGCCGTTTTCCAACCGCCCCAAAGATACATTGCCGATACCCCGCGAAGGAACGTTGATTATTCTCTTCAGCGCGAGATTGTCGTCCGGATTGACTATCATCGTCAGGTATGAGAGAACATCCTTGATTTCCGCCCTCTCGTAAAATTTTATACCCCCAACTACGGTGTACTGGATATTCTTCCGCCGCAGGGCTTCCTCTATCAGCCTTGACTGAGCATTCGTTCTAAATAGAACAGCAATTTCTCCTCCTTTATATCTACCGTTCATCTGCTTCTCTATGTTTTGCGCAATTATATCGCCTTCCTGCCTGTCATCGTGAAGCTGGCATATTACTATCCTGTCCCCGCGATCACTATCGCACCATAGCTTCTTCGGGTGGCGTTCCATGTTATTTGCGACAACCGCGCTGGCAGCGTCCAGTATCGTCTGGGTCGAGCGGTAGTTTTGTTCCAGCCGGATGGTCTTCGCCTTCGGAAAATCCTTCGGGAAATTCAGTATATTGCCCAGGTTCGCACCCCGCCAACTGTATATCGACTGATCATCATCCCCAACAACCGTTAAATTCTGCCACTCGCTCGCAAGATGCTTCAGAAACTCGTATTGAGCAGTATTGGTATCTTGGAACTCATCGACAAGTATGTACGAAAACATCCCGGCGTATTCCTTTCTAACCTCTTCGTATTTTCGAAGAAGGCGCACCACGAACATTATCATATCATCGAAATCCACGGCATTGTTGTTCCGCAGTGTCTGCTGGTAACGGTCGTAGATCTCCGAAATGACCTTCTCAAAAGGGGAGAGGGTAGACCTTGAAAATTCTTCAGGGAATATGAGATTGTTTTTCAGCTTTGAAATGTTGTAGAGTACCGCTTTTTGGGAGTACATCTTCGGGTCGATATCCAGTTCTTTATAGACGTGTTTAACCACGCTCAGGGAATCTTTTTCATCGTAGATAGTGAAATTGGATTTATATCCCATTCTTTCTATTTGGGCTCTCAGGATCCTTCCGCAGAGTGAATGGAAGGTTCCCAGCCAAATTCCCCCCAGATGTCTGCCGCTATGTTCAGTGGAATCCGAAAGCAATTGTTCAACCCTTTCCTTCATTTCTCCGGCAGTTTTGTTGGTAAAAGTAACCGCCATAATTGAACCGGGGAAGACCCCAAGTTCTTGAACAAGGTAAGCTACTTTATACGTGAGAACACGCGTTTTACCGCTTCCCGCTCCCGCAAGAACCAGAACCGGTCCCTCAGTGGTAACCACCGCTTCGTACTGCTGGTCGTTCAGTGTTTGTTTATAATCAATAGCCATTTTTTAACAAAAGCTCGTTCAGTCAAAAATTGTATGATGTTCTAGGCTTGCTTGTCCGGGGAGATTTTGGAATGCAAACTTCAAGATTATTTCAATTTATAACTTATTGTGCTTCCTATTTTTTTCATTTCCTCGATCATTTACAAGCGCAGGCTAAAGCGCTGCGGCTACAATGACTTCCCTATTTCTTAATTTTCTATTTTCCGATCATTTGCAAGCGCAGGCTAAAGCGCTGCGGCTGCAATGACTTCCCTATT
>JAFGQG010000124.1 GCA_016935765.1 bacterium | reverse complement strand
TAGAATTATAATCCCAACTAAATAATCCACCCCCTAATGAATCAGCAGAATTATTTATTATTGTATTATTAATTATTGATAAATCACCTCCACCGCAAAAAACTCCCCCACCACATCCAGCAGATTTATTAAATATAATAATATTATTAACTAATGTAACTTGATTGCGTACAAAAATAGGTTCGGGTGAGGGATAACCTCCATACAAATATAAACCACCTCCATCCAACCAACAAGTTTTATTATTCATAACTAGGTTTCCAATGATCACTGAATTGTAAGTCATAAAATATAGACCTCCTCCCAAAACCCATGCAGTATTATTGATAATAGTACAATTAATTATATAAATGTTAGACCATTCGCAAAAAATCGCACCACCAACTGGAGTAACACCATATTCTATTTTACAATATACTAGGCTACAGCCTTCAGCAGCATAGTTGAATTCTATCCCACCATGACCTCCTGTACTATCTGTAATTATTGTATCAGCAGGGGTAAATATTATTGAATCCACTGCATTACCAATTGCCTTAAAAACTGCGTTATTATCAATGGATAATTTATAACGCCCTTGAAAAATTACAGAACAACCCGGCATAATTCTCAAGCTGCTATCTGTCGGCACATGAATTTCACCAGTAACTAAATATGGAGAACCCGAAGCTTCCCAAACTCCCGATACATCCCCCGATAAGTAAGTTGTATCAGCAAATAGAATACTTGTCAAGAATAATTTTAAAATAATCGAAAAAACAAACAGCTTTTTCATTTCACAATTAGACCCTAAGTTTATTATTCACCCAATCCATAAAATCCCTGAATCCACCTTCAACATCCTTTGAAAAACCTGGAGGAACTCCAATATTATCAAAATAACCGTCATGAAAATGAAAAGGGAACGTTTCTAAATCCTTCCAGTTCGAATCCGGGAAATTATCATACCTGTAGAACGAACCATCCCCTACTTCCCAATGATAGCTGAATTTATCCTTTATCTTCCTTGAAAGCCATACATCGATGAAACCATCCTGTTTTATAACAATTCGTAATTTGAAGCCAATATATTCCGTTGACTCCACTAAACCCGAGAACTCTATCTCAGCAATTCGTGCTATTTCCTGAAGAGTAATCACTTCACTTCCTTCAATGACGCCAGGATGGAATCGCGTTCTGCTTCCAGATTATCAAACCTAAAATAATCTTCATAAGAATTCTCTTCATGGAATTTGCCATTACTAATCGCTTGATCAAAATCATTAACATTTTTTACACCATATTTTTTACTTAAAACGTAGAGTTCGGTCTCGACCAATTTAAGTTTTCTTTTAAGATAATTCTGCAGGCTTTCTTTTAGCAATTCCTCGGGGGGTATTTTTAATTCCTTTGCCACTTTTTCCAATACAGTCATATCTCTAACTCCTTTAAATTTTCACATTCTTTATAGTAGTTGAAACCAGTATTTTAATACCTTCTCAATTAATATAATGAAAGCTGCCTGACATGTCAAACAGTTTATCATTCTTTCAATAAGTGTCTGAATGGCTATTTCATATACATAATCTTCTTGCAGATATTCTGGTTACCAACATTCACGCGAATAAAATATATCCCGCTGGGGAGTGAAGGTTCGGGAGTCCAGCAGTAAGGAGTATGGATGATTGGATGGATGGATGACTGGATGGGTTGGAAGTATTCCTCCATTAGTTTACCATTAATGTTGAATATCTCCAATTGTACGGACGTTTCATAAAGTAAGGGCGTTAAATTTAACGCCCCTCCAATAGCAATCTTTACTGTCGAATTGAACGGATTAGGATATGCGGATATAGCCAGTTTCTCAGGGAGGTTTCGTTTGTATTCAGAGAGGTAAGAGTAGGGTGATTCATCCGCGCCGATGTCCCAGCCATATCCAAGCGGTCTACTATCGCCTTCAAAATCATCTTCTGGGGCATAAAAAAATGAATGTATTATTGAAAAGTAAGTCGTTCCTGCTCCTGCATCTATACACGGAGAATCCTCTCCTAAATGATAAAGACTATCTGTAAAAAATGGATCAGAATCAACATTTCCAATACCCCAGTCAAAATATGGCACATCACAATCCTCTCGATTAACCAGACTATAACAAATAATACCACTGCAATATCCATATATTTCGTTACCATATATGGCTGTATTGTCATTTAAGATTGTATTAAAAATTAGTATATCAACATCGGTACCTGAATCAATCCCACCACCAAAAGATTCAGCTTGATTATTACAAATAGTGTTGTTGATTATAATTAAATCAGATGATGAGCAACTTATGCCTCCACCTCTAAATCCTGCAAAATTTGAAGATATTACATTGTTCGCGATATATAACAGACTACATGTACTGCAAATACCACCCCCAGAACCACTGGCTTGATTATTAGAAATTTTATTATTTTTTATTATTCTATATCCATCAGAGGAACAGTAAATTCCCCCTCCAGCTCCTGCAGTATTATTTGATAATTGGTTATTTTCAATAATTGGAGATGAGTGGTTGCCACAATAAATACCACCACCACTTCCCCCAGATCCACCAGTACCAGCACTATTCCCGGATATAATATTATTTGTAATGATTGGATTTGAATCAGAACAGAGTATACCTCCACCACCGTATGTAGATGCTAAATTATTTGTGATTTTGTTATTAATAATTATTGGGTCTGAAACAGAACAACCAATTCCTCCTCCAATTAGATAGCCTATATTCCCAACAATATCGTTGTTTATAATCCTTGGATTTGAGTGATAACAACATATTCCCCCTCCTCTGTCATTCGCACCATTTTTCTCTATTTTACACCTTATTATATTTATATTTGAATATCTGCAAAAAATACCACCTCCGAGACCATCAAAAGTGAAACCAAGTGCTATTCCAAAAGTAATTTTGCAGTACATAAGAGTGCATTCGTCCGAAGAATTAAAAAAGCGTAAACCATGATGTCCTTCCAGAGTATCACGGGCTGTAAAGATTATCGAATCTATTTCTGTTCCAACCGCTTTTAAAATTGCGTTGGTATCTATACAAAATTTATAATACCCTTGGAAAATTACAGAACAACCCGGCATAATTCTCAAGCTGCTATCTGTCGGCACATGAATTTCACCAGTAACTAAATATGGTGAACCGTAAGCTTCCCAAACTCCCGATACATCCCCCGATACGTAAGTTGTATCAGCAAAAAGAGCGCTTGTCAAGAATAATATACTCGTACAAATAAATATTGATAACTTGCTTAACATATCTTAAACCCCCTATTCATATTCTTTCAAAACTAATTTTACTAAAAGGTATTTAGTCTAAGTAACATTCGCAAGATGAAGGGGCATTTGAACATCAACTCTTGATAATTCTTCTGGCAGAAACCGGGAACTAACCTCGAGTATCTCAATACCTAAAAGTTTATTATCTTCACCAATATCTATGATGATACCTTCCTCAATTTCCTTGTTGCGTACAAATTTACCCTCTTTAAACTTTATATACATAGCGTCCGCATTTGTATCATAAGTGATTTGCATTTCTCGTCCTACTATCACAAAATAACTTATTGTCTTTATCTATACGCTTTATCACGTGGTGAAACCCGGTAAACCGTTACTATTTTATTCTTATCATCAACAGTATATAAGATACGAATTTTGCCTAATAAAATCCGATACCCATTCTTTACTTTTAATTTCCGTGAACCAGGTGGTCGGGGTACTCGGGTTAGTTTGGAGATTGTTTTTACAACCCTTTCAGATATACTATAATCAAGAGAATCGATCTCCTTCTCTGCTTTTCGTTCAATAATAATTTAATAATTCATCATTTATGCGTCGAATTGAATTCTGCAACAAAATCCTCCCACAAACGAAATCCATCTGCTTCTTTAATAGCCTGTGCAAGTTCCAGAGAATCCTCAATATCTTCAATGTATTCTTGTATCTTTTTATAATCCTCAAATTCAAACTGAATGGCTACTTCTCTACCATCCTTATCGAGGATTTTCCTGCTTTTAATTTTTATCATTTTTTCACCTCTAACTGATGATAAAATAAGATATTAATGTAGCAAGTCAAGATATTTTGAGTCACTATTTCAAATAAATAATCTTCTTACACACATTCTGATTAGCCATATTCGAGCGAATAAAGTAAATCCCTGAGTTGATGGTGGGTTCGGGAGTCCAGGAGAAAGATAGGTAACCATTCTTAGCTGAAGTTTCGAATGGTTGGCAGGAAGCAGGATTCAGGGAACAGGGATCATCCAATCCTTCTTTCGGGGTGTAAACCAACCTGCCATTAATATCGTATATGTGAGTAGCAACCGGTAACCGGTAATCAGTAGTCGGTGGAGAAAGGCGGGTGTTCGATTGTCCATTGTTAACCGTTAACTGATAACTGATAATTGTTTTTTCTGAAAACGGATTGGGATACGCGTGGATTTCATAATACTCAGGTATATTAAATGTACCAGGCTGCTCAACCTCCAGCGCGTTCCATTCCAGCTCGAGCTTGGGAGTCAAACCTGTGGGAGTGTAACCATCGAACCAGATAACCATATCATCGCGCCCCCGAACACCCACCGTAACGCGGTGGAAGCTCGGTCCCGCAGTAGTCCACTGCCCATCCATGGTTATATCCCCAGTCGGCGCGTTATCAGCGTAATATGTACCCCACGGTTCACCAATAGTTGCGCCTGAAATATCGCTGTTATTCGTGTATATCGCTTCGCCGCCGTAGCAACCCGGTTGAGGATACCGCACCTCGTAATAGCCAGCTTCGCACGTGTGCTTAATAACTCCTCCCCCGCCGTTCGGCACGTAATAGTTGAGGAATCCCGGAGTCGCTGCCCCATAAGTGTTCAACTCCGCAAACACCGAGTCGAGATGCGTGGAGATGTCCGAATCGGTGACCATTGTGAGGGCATACCTGGCAGCGATCACGCGCGGGAGCGGATTCGGGGAAGATGAACCCATACTCCCCCAGTCGTGTAATGAGGCGATCGTACCGAACTCATTCACGCCGGTAACACAAGCGACGTACCCCGGCCAGGCAAAATTCACCCACTTCGGGGAACCGTCATCCGGCTCGAACTTCGCTACTACATGGTGGTACTGCGCCTCTATGCCCACATCGTAGTAATCCAGCCGGCGAGTCGAAATCGTGCTGAATTCGCTGTTCGATACCGTGCTCCCCCACGATGATACCGACCTGCAGCTTATCGCATAAGCAATATCCCCGAAGAGGTTGATAGCTTTGACATCCGGGGCAGTATAAGAAGCGCCAGTGACCGTGTCGTTCACCCCGTCAGCAAGTCCATCGAATTCATCCTCGATGCAATCCGGCTTGTAAGTGTAGGAGTTTACCAGGGTTATCATCTCACTCCACGAATAACCCCATGAAGCCACAAGCAACTTCGCCTCCTCAATTGCAGTCGCGATATCCTCCCCCATGAGGTAGCCGTAAGCATAACCCATATCGTAATGGCTTCCCCAGAGCTTGATGATAGTATAACCGTAACGGGAAACATCCAGGTCCTGCTCGATTATCTCACCGTTCACCTGGGCTTCGACCGGCAAATTACAAATTATACAGCCTAATAGGACAATAACCGCCAGACAACACTTCTTCACCTATAACTCCTTATCATTCAAATCGATACAATAATTACTAATTTATTTCAAATACACTAATTTATTGGCAATACTTTTACCATTTGAAGTAACTCTAAGCAAATAAATACCGCCGGGAGTTTCACTCGAAGGCACCCATGTAGTTCTTTTCCCGTCGGCTGCATTTTCCCAAACGAGATTCCCTGCAATATCGAAAATCTCCACTGCCCCCCGGTATGGCGTTTCGATAACACAGACACTGTTAAACGGATTCGGGTAAGCGTGTATCTCAAAATCCCTGATTTGCGCTGACTGGCTCTCATCTATGCCAACGAGGTCCGCCCATTCGAATTCAACACGGGAGGTGTGACCTGCGCTAAGCTGTCCATCGAACCAGATCCGCATATCGTTCCGACCGCGGAAACCCACGGTCATCCTGTGGAAACTCGGACCCGCGGTCTCCCATTGACCCTCCATCGTTATGTCGCCGCTGGCTGCATAACCTGAATAATACGACACCCATGGATCACCGATATATGTGCCCGAGATATCGCTATTGTTAGTGTAGATCGCTTCACCGCCGTAGCAGCCGGGATTAGGGTACCGAATTTCATAATAACCGGAAGTGCGATGATGTTTAATTACACCTCCATAGCCATCCGGAACGAAATAGTTCAAAAAACCGGGTGTGGCGCAATTGTAGGTGTTCAACTCGCTGAAAACAGTGCTAAGGTGCGTGGAGATATCGGGATTTGAAACCATTGTGAGGGCGTAACGAGAGGCGAGTGTTCGCGGCAGAGGTCTCGATGGCGAGGATCCGCCGCTGCCCCAATCGTGAAGCGAAGCCACGGTACCGAATTCGTTCAAAGCAGTGAGGCAGGATACATATCCGGGCCAGGCGAAGTTTATCCAATTCGGGGACCCGTCATCGGGCTCAAAAATGGCTATCACGTGATGGTACTGGAAATCGAGACCTAGGTCGAAGTAGTCCAGTCTCCTCGTGGATATGGTTGTGAATTCGCTATTTGTGACCGTACTCCCCCATGACGACACCGCGCGGCATGCAGTCCCGAAATAGTAAATATCGCCAAAAAGGTTCATCGCTTTTATATCCACCGGAAGGATACCTACTCCGGGAACGCCATCATTCACTCCGTCCGCGATACCCTCGAATTCATCCTCAATACAATCCGGCTTGCACGTGTAGGTATTAACCAGCATTAAAACCATACTCCACGATAATCCCCAATCTTCTATCATTTCCATGCCTTCATTAAGTCCAGCGATAATATCTTCCGCGAAGAGGTAGCCATAGGCATACCCCATTTCATAATGCCCTCCCCAGAGTTTCACGATAGAATACCCATGCCGGGAGGCATTAAGGTCTTGCTCGATTATCTCACCGTTGACCTGAGCGGAAACAGATACAACCGGTAGTAAAATTAACAAAATATAAAAAGTGGCTAGAATTTTTTTCACGTTTTACTCCTTCTGGCGGGATTCATATTCTCGAATCGAGTTTATTTCATATAGATCAGTTTTTTGGAAATCTTTAGAGTGCCGGAACTGTATTGTACCAGGTATATTCCATTTGGTGTTTCCTCAGCAGGCTGCCATGTAACTCTTGTTGAACTTTCGCTGCTGTTCCATACAAGCCTTCCGGTCATGTCAAAAATCTTTATTTTACCTTCTGCAGGAAATTCGATATTGCATATCGCGTTGAACGGATTAGGATACGCTTTTAGAGTAAGTTCATTCGGCGCTTTGAATTCGGTAACTTCAACAGCGGTTCCGTTCAGGTAAGCGTTGTAAATTATATCCATTATCCCGTCCTGGAAATCGGACCTTTCACCAGCAGTTGGCGATGAGGCAAGCCATTCCGCTATCTGCGTATTAACGGTATCGAACGCCCAATCAAGGGTTGGCAGCGTGAAGTTGAGTATCCCTTCTCCAAATTCATCGAGAAGGTGCGCGGTATTCATCCAGGATTTATGTGAGGGATCAGAGAACGCTGAATCGGAGTGCGCTCTTGCAAGAGTCAGCATTTCCCCTGTTGAGCCCATGCCTTCAGGGGGTTCCGAATATGCAGCGGGAAACAATGGAAATGGTATAGAAACCGCAGGTATTCCAAGATAGCACCATAATAACGAATTTTCAACGTCTGTTCCGGGAACCACTCCCTGTACCACCCCTGCAGCGTGAGAATTCGCGTTACAGATAGTTTGCACTGCTGTGAAATCTCCGGTTTCCACCCAGCCAGCTGGCATTCCGGGAAACGAACCTGTCCATGGCAAAGGATAAGGATCCTGTCCCGGGTAAAGTAAGTCCGTTACGACGTGTTTAGCTATGAAATGAGCGTTCAGGGAATCCCCCTCGAGCGCTTGCGCCATAAGCTCGTATGCTCTTTCCATGCGGTTCTGCCCAACTCGACCGCTGTCGCCAATATATGCGAAATTAGCGTGAGTAACCAAGCCCAGGGAATCCGGTTCATACTTTGCGTATTCCCAGTTCGCGCATTCGTAGATCGCGCCGTTACCAGAAGCATCGATCACAGCGTAGTTCGCTTCAGTAAGCCTGCCAGTAGCATTTGTGGAATCGAGAACCCATTCGAAATCAGCCAGTGTCTCGCAATATTTCAACGCGTGCTGTAAAAGGCTCCCATTTCCTAAACCGCTGCCGCCTTCCCAGCTTAAATTATAAGCTGCAGACTGAACAATCCCGAAACCAACCTCGTTTACTCCCATCCATGGAGTCGAAGACCCTACACTGGTATTGCATGCGTAAGCATAAGCCCCTGAAGAAGTTACAACTTTAAATTCGATACTCCAGCTTGTAATATCCCGGTTCTTGAAAATGACAGGTCTTCCATCGAAAGTGGCATCCGAAGTGGCAACCCCGATCGTGCAACTCGAAAAGGAATTTAAGTAGAGTACAGATAAAAATAAGCAAATCAAAAGTTTTTTCAATTAAATCTCCATGAATATTCAGTTATTTATAACTTTAGCCATTTATACTCAAATTTAATGTATTTATATTTATTGTTAATTTAATATATAAAAAAAGAACCTGGTAGAACATGTCCAATTCGCTTATAATAAATTTGGATTAATAGTAAGTTTTTTATTGTTGAATGTTCTTTTTTATTAGTAATAGGGGGAGCATTTAATATTAGATTTTTCTTGACATTACATGGAATTTCGATAAATTTTATACTTAGGTAAGAGAAAGGAAAATAAATAAATTCATTACAATTTAGGGAGGAAAAAGATGTCAAAATTTTGGGGTACCAGTTTGTTCGTGATGGTTGCATTTGTTATTATTGTAAGTGCAATTCCAAACCAGATGGCTTTTCAGGCGAAAATTACGGATACTTTAGGTGTTGGTATCAATGATACTGTCGAAATGAAATTCATCATATTGGATGATTCCACAGGAGGCACCAGTCTTTGGTCGGAGACTCATGACTCCGTGGTCGTTCACAAAGGTTTATTTGATGTGGTATTGGGTCAGATTAATCCCCTGAATCTAGCTTTTAATGTAAATTATTGGCTTCAGATTATCGTAGATGATGATACGCTAGCTCCTTTACAACAGATGCTTACCGAAGCTTATGCTTTTCGTGCAAGATACGCAGATAGTAGTGATTTTGCTTATAGTGCATTTTATGCAGATAGCGTTCTTAACTTCCCGGATACGATATCTTTAACACAGCTAAATGTTAATTTCATCGATCCATTACCCGGTTTTAGCGCAGTTAATTTTTCTGCGCCGGTTATCGTTCCCCAATGGTTCAGAACCGATACGATTTACTCTAACCAGATCTTCACTAACTGGATCGATCCTGTAACGGCGGAAGATACTGTCAAATTTAGCGGTCCAATATGGGCGCCGAACCTTGGCAGCGGAGGGCTCGTTCCCGACCCTCTCCAGATCAACCAGCTATTTGTAAACTGGATCGACCCATGGGAACCATTTGATACGGTTAAATTCAGCGGTCCGATAGCAGTTAACCAGATTTATGCCGATCTGATCGATCCGTGGAGATCAGAATTTGTGGAATTCAGTTCCCCGATAATAGTACCTGGGTTCGTTCAAACCGAACAAATTTATACTAACATGATCGACCCTATGCCAGGGAGTGGTACAACACAGATTGGTTTTTCAGCACCTGTCATAGTTCCTCGATGGTTCAGAACCGATACGATTTACTCTACCCAGATTTTCACTGATTGGATCGACCCTGTAATGATGGATGATACGGTTAAATTCAGCGGTCCAATCGCAGTCAACCAAATTTACGTAGATCTGATCGATCCGTGGATGTCGGAATTTGTGGGGTTCAGCGCGCCTATCATAGTACCCGGATTCGTTCAAACTGACCAAATTTTTACCAATGCTATCGATCCAATTAGAGATGGTGATACTATCTTCATTTCCGGACCGATCGAATTAATCCAAATTTATGCTGATTCTATCGATCCTTATCTCGGCGACACGATATTCTTCAGCGGTCCTATCTGGGCTCCCAACTGGCCATCCGGGGGCACAGCAGCCGCCGATAGCGATTGGAACAGGACTGGAAATTACGTTTTTACTTTTAACAACTCGGATTCGGTTGGGATTGGGACTACTACTCCAGGTCAGAAACTTGATGTTCATGGAACCGGAAGATTTACCGATGCTACTCTTGACACCGTTTTGAAAGTCATAAATACACATCGCTTAGGTGGTAGTTGTTTTGGTGAATACATTAAAGCACATAACCAGGGAGTAGAAATTACTGACTATGCAATTGGATTAAAAATCGATGCAAAATCCGATGCTAGTTCCGCAACCGGCATCCAATCCTATGCAGAAACCACTGCCGACGATGCGACGGGCGGATATTTCAGTGGTTTAAATCACGGTTTAGCGAATGCATACGGTATTCATACTATTGGGTACAACGATAATAATGGAATTGGAATGGGCATTTATAGCGTGGGTATGGCTACCCAGGATAAATCTTACGGTATTTATTCCAAAGGATTCGTAACTAATAGTACAACCGACACCACTTTCGGTGGGTGGTTTTCTGCTCAGAGCTTCCAGGGCGGACCAGAAATTGGCATATATGCTTCAACTAATGCTGATCCTTCAGCAGGTATCTGGGCAGCGATACTGGATGGGAACGTAAAAATAACCGGCGGCTTGCACGATGGCAACAATTTCGGTACTGCCGGGCAGGTTCTTACCGCAGACGGCGGTGGAAATTTCGCCTGGGCTGACCCGACCGGCGGCACTTCTCCCACCGGATTCGACACGCTCTGGACCATCGACCACGATCCCACTGATACTATGGTCGCAATGGCACAATTCAAAATCCACGGGGAACTCATCGTGGACAGCGTTCAAGCAGTTGGCGATACAATTGAACTGGACGACCATATCCGCGTGCATGGAGATGCAACTATCGATAACGGGATTTCATTATTAGGTGGCGGTACTCAGGTAGGCGACCCATACCGCACCGATTGGGAACCAAAATACGTGGTTACGGTAGGACAGGACAATGCGGACTTTACTGACCTGTTAGAAGCTATCGACACTATCAACAGTAAAGGCTGGACCGATGTTCTTATCGATGTAGCTCCCGGGATCTATGGCGCTGCTGGCACTATTATAAACATTAATCCCGATGTTCACCTTAGAGGCTCAGGTATGTATTCTACCGATATAATCGGTACTATAACTATTGTAGGAATTGCTTCACAAATACACTTCACTGGCGATGGTACTTTTGTTAATGTCATAGGTAGAGCTAGCTATTGCTGGTTTGAATGTGATGTATTGTTGGGTCCTGCTCTTTCCCTCGAGACTACTAATACAATAAATTATTCAATATTTAAGGGTAGTCCTACTAATGCTTTAACACTAATAGGACCTGGTGGAAGACTTAGCGATTGCCATGTATTTATTCAAACCCACTTCTTGGCTGATGAAGGAATATGGGAAATTAGCGATAATGAATTCGGTAGTATAGATGCACTTGCCCCTATTATAATCGAACCCGGAGCTGCTACTGTCCATTTTAACGGAAACAAAGTCACTTATATGGCTTTTTTAACGATAGCTGCTGGGAACTTCGTTTATATTGAATCCAACTTCTTTCTTTACTGTATTAATACTGCTATCCTAATAACCGGCGGTCAAGTCGAGATAAAAGCAAACCACTTTGTGGATTGCAACGTTGGAGCAATTAATCTCACTAGCGCTATTGTCAACATTTTATCAAATGACATACTTCATTGCGGGGATCCCATGGGTATCGAACATCCGGCTATCAAAGCTTATTATTCAAGTACTCCATTTGAGGTTAACATCATAGGCAATCATATTGACGGAACTAGTTATCCAGTTGCATCGCCGGGCGTATTTATGTCGGGAGAACCCGGCTGTACCGGATCTCTAAAGGATAACATTATCGAGCGACACGGTTATGGCGCAATCATAATTGGAATGAACAATGATCCAACCTATCCTAAAATGCCCATTGATAATAATATTATTTACCGTAACCAGGTCGATGGAATACAATTAAATACAGGGAATTACCTGGTGGTACATAATAATCTCTATAACAATTATACCGGTGGCGCTGGTTTTGATCTCAACGATTCTGGTTCAAATCTTGTAGTTAGTCATAATGTTGTAGATTTATACAACTCACTTATTTCCCCTATACCTGGAGCATTGAATACTGACTCTAATGGGATGCTATGGAACTTTGGAACTCCTGGTTGGACCACTGGCCAGCTACCTTAATACTGTTCTAAAACATGAAAAATAAAGCCCGAGGTTTGGTTATCGCAAAACCTCGGGCTTTTTAACACGCATATTTCACAAAATAGTATTATCAACTAACAAAACGCCATCAAAATTTTTGTTTCGTGAAATTTCGTGTTTTGGTGTTTTGGTGGCTGTTTTTTTGTTTTTCTTTATCGTTGTTTTTATTCTGGAGTAAGTTTCTTCGACCAGTTTTAAAAAGTGTAATATATTTACTTTCACTTTGAACATATAATACAATACCCCAATCTTCCTGGTGTGTCTCTGAATGACAGCGATTGGTGTTGGTAACGAAGAAAATAACGTCAGGAAATTGTATTGAAATTGGGTAACTCATTATTTTGCGTTTTCTATTTCGTACCTGACGGCACTACTTGTTATTTGGTATTTGGAATACTTGTTTTCCGCATGATCTGCTGTAACAATATGAACATAAAATAAACCTTATTTGTTATTGGTTTCGTTTTCAACCTTAGTAGTAACGGATATCCCCCTCAGGTTTTTTGCTTATTACCTTATTTTTTGAGGCAGAACAGCATAATATTTTATAAAACGTCGAAAAGTTAATAAGGTAATAAGGTTGATATTTACCCGGGTTTTATCTTACTACTAAGGTTTAAAGACCCGGAATAAGGTTTTATTATTTCTTTCTTAACTATATGTCCACTAAAATATAGCAACATCACACCTCCGAAATTGAGTTTATACGAACTAAAATTAAGATACATCAATTGAATTAAAAATCAACAGGGAATATTCGTCATTTAGGTATTGTTGTAAGAAAAGGTAATCCAACATATTTCCCATCCCTAACGGAACTCTTTATATTATTTTGATTTCTTTCATTTATCTTTTTCCTTTTCTTTCTTGTTCTCCGTGTCTCTGTGTCTCTGTGTTTATAACGCTTTTTAATTCTTTGATTTCTACAACTCACTTCATAAATCTTCTAATCGCTAACTAAGACTTCGTCTTTGTTTTAGGAGTTTGTTTCACAAACATCCACAATCGTTATTCGATATTTAATTTTTTGCATCTCACCTCATCAACACAACCTTCCCCACTACATCCTTTTCCTCGTTCGTAATAAAATAAACCCCACTCGACTCTTCACTTGCATCCCATTTTATTATGCCATCTGTTGAATTAACTCCCCCAAATTGCTTCACGCACCTGCCTGTTACATCGAAAATATTGACATTATATTTCCCCTGTGGAATTTTAATGTTCAATATTGAATTAAATGGGTTAGGATAGGTCATTATAGATAACCGATCCGGTACACTCGTTGCGTGCTGTTGAATGATCCCTGTAGCGGAATCCAGGCTTTCTATAACGAATATCCCGCCATTGAAATCGGATAGATAAATCGTTCCATCATCTCCGACGGTGACCGATTGTGAGCCGAACATCCCCTGCCAGCCGCCGGTTCCCCTCCAACTCGCTATAAGAACAGCGTTCGGGGGAGCTGAAATATCATACACAAGTAAACCATTTTTCTCAGCGACATATAGATACCCATCATTTAATTCAACATCTAACGCATTAATTCCACCTATACTCCCAAGCGGGTTTATATTATCACCTTCATAAGCATACCACGCGCAACCGACCGAGGTCAGGGCTGCTGCAAGGATATTACCCTCCTTCGCGATTTTGGGAATGGTGTTAGCTGCTGGCGCATGAGCAAGGAGCTCGAGAGTGTCTCCTGTTACCCGGTAGGCTGCTATCGAGCGTTGCGCATCGATGTTCGCGCCCACGAAAAGCGTATCTCCGCACACGATGAATTCTGTGGGGTCTCCCCCAACATCAGCGGTAGCAATAAGTGGATAATCCGGTCCGGAATACGGGTCATAAAATTCTATTAGATCAGGGTGAACACCCCCCAGAACGCGGGGTCCAACATCAGTTTCTACAAAAGCCATGCACTCCGCTCCGTCGATCCCTGTCGAATTGGTTAGCCTTGTTACAAATTCCGGTTCACCACCATCGTACCAGGGAGCAAGGTTATAAACATCGTAATATATGCTATGCCCAATGAAGATAAGCGTGTCGTCCACAAAAGTGAAGTCGAACGTGAATTCCGAATTGATGCGTAAGACTTCCCTTGGATACCTGAATACATCCGAGTAGTAGAGGTCATCGACATCGAAGAGTACGAGACCGTAACCGCGCATGCACGCCCATATCGTATCATTGCGGAGGTAGCATCTCTGCGCCCAGCCGCCGGTAGGGTAAACCGCGACCGTGTCGAGGGGAGCCAAACCCGTGATATCGCTTATCCACACCCCGAAGAACTCTGAGGCTATTGCCATGTAGGGAGTGCCACCCATGAGCGCGACATCGAAGTACCAGAGCCCGGGCCGAATATGCGCTATCAAGTGGAAAGTATCAGCAGGAAGCCCAGTAGCGTCAAGAACAGGGATATCGGACTCAAGACCGTTCAATCCCGCGGTAGTAACTACAAAAATCGTATCATTTCTCGACTCCATTTTAGTAATTTGGGCGTTCGCCAGTCCTGGTACTCCACCAATAGCGTAACGGGCAACCTGTCGAAGGCTATCCCCCTCTATCACCAATCCATAAAAGCTGCTGGATAGACCAAAATTGTTTGTACCACCGCAAACGTAGAGAATATCATCCCGGTTATCCGCAAAATACAGGTTCTGAACGTTAGCAAGCTGTCCGCTATGCCAGGAGGCGAATGGAGTGGTCAAATCGGAGGTGTGATACAGCTCGATAGTACCGCTAAGTACGTTCCACCAAGCAACCGCGAGGACATCATTTCGGCGCGCCACCGAGATAGATTTTCCAAATATGTCAGGGATCCTGTATATTTCCGTAAATTCCGAACCGTCAAACGTGTAAATGGCAATATCGACATGGTCGGCTAAGTAAATAGTATCGCCCGTTTTCCATAGGTCATAGGCAGCCGAATCGCCAAGGGTGGTCACGTGCGCGATAGGATCGAGTGTGGGTGAAGTATAATCCAGCGCCCAGAGACCATCATGAGTAGCTGCCGCAAAGAGTATATCGCCATCCAGGATGAACTCGTTCACCAGTCCTTTAAATGGTCTAAGCGCTATCAATTCAGCATCCAGCGGATCGGTCATGTCATACACCCAGATGCTCGTACCGCACCCAACGATGAGTTTCTCCCCATCTTCGTCATAGAGCAGATCATAAGAGCTTCCGCCCGGAGTTTGCCCGAGAAAATCCAGTTCTGCGACCTGACCATAAACATAACTCAGACATAATGTTAGAAAAATGAAAACCGTAAACGATTTTTTCATTGCACCAACCTTTAATTGTAAAAATTCTGAACACTCTATAAAAAATAAATTATTGACTTATATTATAGGCAATATTGGAATAAATGCAAGTCAAATTTTGATTATCCTATCCCCATAAATGTTACGTTTTAATGAGGATCGCTTTGCAGCTTTTTACACGATTATAATTATATCACTTCAGATACAATATTTTCCGGGTTTCAATTCGATCTGGAAAATTCACCTTGACCAAGTATAAACCCGCGCCTATCGAGCTTTCCGGCACCCAGACAAACCGGGTATCGAATTTGGGAGTTCTCTCGATAAGCCTTCCCGTAACATCATAAATCTCAACCGAGGCTTTTTCACTGACATTTATCTGAACTTTACTGTTGAATGGATTAGGGAAGATATTCAAATCATAAGTTTGTGGGACTGGTTCTGATGTTATTCCGACTTCATAACTTTCGGCATTATACCAGCGCCGCAGGATACTCTCATCCCTTAAGAACAAACAACCGTCATGAGTAAACGATAGCGGTCTCCAGCCCTCAGCAGGCACGTGAGCAGTAAGATTTTCTTCAATCACAAATTCGTGCAGAGACCTGGTAATTCCCGAACAGTCAGTTAATAATTCGATATCGATTATTTCATCTAACGCAAGCGAATCACCATTGAAGAGTGATAGTCCAAAAGGATCCAGGGTTGTGAATCGGAAAAGACCCTGGCAATCGGATTCCGGGATACCCGCAGGTATTGGAAATGTCCCTGAAGCAAAGTGGAATTCGATATATATCGATTCCGCGACCGGGATAGCAGATGGTTGGAAATTAATAATGCTAGTGTCGCAGGTTATCAAACCTTCTATATTTACAATGCTTGAATCCGAAGGTAGTATCCATTTCCCGGAGTGGTCTCCATATCCACCACTTCTGCTTTCGTATGGCCATGAGCTAAAGCCGCCATTCAGATTAAATATCCTGGTGAAGTCCTGGCTTTCAAGGAAGGATGAGGCTGCTGCACTCCTTCCACCCGAAGCGCAATACACAATGATGTCGATGTCGGTTGGTAAGCGACTATACTGGGCAGCAAGGATTCCGCTGTTCCAGGGCATCCAGGCTGGAGTAAGCGGTAATTGCCCCGGTGGTTCTGCAATATGGTTGGTCCAATACTCCGACCTTTCACGAACATCCAGGAGAATCAATGTATCGCCGGCTGCCAAGCGATCATGTACAGCTGAGGTAGATACCGTTGTATAACACCAGCTTGATGAAACGAAAAGTATCAGTATTAGAACAATCAAATTAATTTTCGCGTTCATTAAAACTTCCTTTATTTTTATTGACTAAAAATCACTACTATTTTACTAGGATATTAATTTAATCATTAATAAATATAATGCAAGGGAAAAGAAAAAGTGATGAGGAAACAGCTAAATGCTGTGATTTATATACTTAAAGTGATTCATTAAGTAATATATGTTATTGCTTTGTTTAATAATAAAATATACTATTAAATAATTAAGGCAATTCATAGTAAACGGTATCTTCCGTCAGTATCCAGTATCCTTTCCCGGGATAAAGAACATCCGCAATAAAATATTCAACACCATCATAGCCATATATCGGAGGAATTACCCCTGGGAGGTCAGTCAGATCGGTTACGGGAATTAGAACAGCAGGTAATCCGATAAGGTTCCAGCCAGGAAAGAGATAACCTGAGACCACATCGATATAATCCCTGTCCGAAATAAGTATAACCGTATCAATGTCTGACAACATCCAGAAACCATAACCTGCTGAAACTGGATTAACCGGTTCATATCTTCGGGCTGGATTGTCATAAGTAAAACCATCGGCAAGAAGTGAAGGGTAGAATTCCGATAATACGGTCGTATCTGCGAAAGGATATGAGAATAAATCCCATCCGGGGGAGATAATTAATACATATGAAGCACAAACCGGTGTACCAAACCTGTTGCCATAATGAGTCAAGCTGGCAACTGAACCTATCAATGAAGACCAAAAACTATCAGAATCGAATATTGTTATAAAGCAATTATTGGTAACACTCATAGCAAAGGTAGTACATGGAAACACCTCCAGTTCATCATCGCATCTATTAGCTATAATATTACCTTCAAATTCTATTTCAGTAAGATAGTAAGGAGGTTCTTCATAGAGCCCAAGGTAAATCGCTTCACTCCCATTATTATTAACAATTACATTATCTACAATATATAAAAAGCCTTCCAGCATTTCATATACTGAGATTGCGCCACCTTCATTGCTTGAGATCGTGTTATTGTAAATAGAAAACCCCCCTCCCCTTAACGGCAGACCTGGTGCAGTAATACCGATCCCGCTATTATTTGCTATAATATTACTTGAAACACCAGCGCTCCCTGTGCACATACAGCCACTAAGGGCTACTCCTGCCCCGTTATTATTTGTAATGGTGTTATTTTCGATGTTTCCACCACGGCCACCACAATGAACTCCCGCGCCGTCATTGTAACGTATTATACAGTCATAAACGTTATAATCACTATGTTCAAAATCAATTCCGATGCCCCCATTTCTCTCGATTGTGCAGCTAGTGCAAGCGACAGCGCCCTCCGCATATATAATACCGTCACCATTGCCACAAATAATTGTATTAACAATGCTTCCACATATATACTCTGTGTAGATTGGTGTTCCGGTATTATTAGATATTATACACGAATCCAATATTCTATCTACTGAAGCAGCCCAATCCCAATAATAATCCCACATGTATATTCCATTTAGACACTTAGAAATTTTACAGTGCGAAATATAATGTTCACTACTGAAAATATCTAATACCCAGACACTTCTGAGATACCTAAACTCACAATAACACAGCGAACATACATCTTCACTATAAGTAATCAGCATACTACTCAGACCGCCTATTGAATCAGGATGAGTTGTATCTGAAGCTGTAAAATAGATCCGTGCTTCTTCTGTCCCAACAGCTCTTAATGCTGCATTAGAATCAACTATAATCATGAAGAATCCTGTAAAGATCACTGTACATCCGGGTTTGATAATAAGCATACTGTCAGTTGGAATGTTGATGTCGCCATCGATGTAGAATGGTGATCCCGTTCTCTCCCAGATACCATGTACTTCACCCGGAGGAATGTGGGTTTCCGCATAGGCAAATATACATAAAAAAGCTATTAATATCGCTGAAAATACAATAAGTCTCATAGTGACCCCCTATGTGGTAACATATTCGAAAAAATATATTCTCAAAAAGTTATCAGTGTTAAATTAGTTATATACAGTTAGAAATCAAGTAAAACTTTCTAATAAATATTTTTAATCGTTTATTATATTAAAAACCATTTCCACACCGGGAGGATTTTTATTTGTTTACTATTCTTTTTATAATTTTCTTCCTGTTCATAAGTCAGAATAAGACCTTTATTCAGATCATATTCATCCATTGCTTCGAGTAAACCGTCCATTTCTCTCTTTTCGTTTTTCGAACCTAATCTCCATGTTACCTGAATAGCTTCATTAATCCTGTTGTTTTTTCGGAGGACAAAATCGCATTCTTTTTTTGCTTTATGAAAAAATATCTCCTTATTCTTTCTTTTTAATTGCAAAAACACAATATTTTCCAGCATTCTTCCTTTATCCTCGCCTGAACGGAAACCGACCAAATTCGCAAGTTTTAAATCTATGAAATATGCTTTTTTATTATAATATATCTGCTTTTTAAGTGATGTGCTGAATCTGGAAATTAAAAACACAAGGTAACTGTTCTCCAGGTATTGAAAATATTCCTTGATAGTAGTAGCACTTGTAAGTCCGGTCATATTCTTTAAGTTATTAAAGCTCAGTTCCTTGCCAATGTTACTCGCAGCAAAATGGGAGGTTACTTTTAACGCCTTTTCAGCCCTGATATTATACCTCGTGATTATATCCCTATATAAAACATTTTCGTACAGGTTTACCAAATATTCATCTTTTTCTGTCAATAAGAATTCCGGGAATCCACCTTTTTCAAAATATTCACCGAACAGCCTTTTAATCTTGCTTTTATCGATGGAGGTCAATCCGTCTATTTTATCCACTTTTTTTTTCTTGAGTTTCAGAAACTCCTTAGAGGTGACTTCCCAATTCCTTACTCAGCATCGTGCTGTTAGAACCAGTGATATAGATCTTCTTTTTTTGATCATGTAATCTTCTCACAAATCGTTCCCAGCCCTGTATATTCTGTATTTCATCGAAACAGAAAGTGTCTTTTTCTCCAAACAATTCAACCAGTACTTCATATAGCATTTGGAAATCACCGACTGTAAAGTCGATAAAACGTTCATCATCAAAATTGACAAAATAGCTTTTTCAGACCATATCTGGTTTAGAAGGCACGATTTCCCGCATCTTCTTACTCCTGAAATAATTATTATAAATGGAGTTTTCTCGAATTCCCTGATCTTATGGAGTAATTCCCGTTCTACCAAATCTTTAGGCGTAGATATTTTTTCGTACTGGGTAAGTAAAATATCTTTCATTTGTTCGGTATTCATATCACTTTTCCAATTTAAATTATCATTTTAATTTGGTTTAATAAACCAAAGTCAAGGCTTTTTTTCAAAGTACCAGAAGAAAAAACCAGGATTAATCATTTCGAATTTGGTTTGATAAACCAAATTTTATGTCATTATATTGGTTTACCAGACCAAAGTTATGAAGAATCTACTTCAAATAAACAACTTTTTTGGAGATGGAATTATTGCCGAGAGTAAATTTGATAAAGTATATTCCGGAGGGTGTCGAGGGACCGGGCTGCCAGGTGAATATTAGTAGATGCGTTGGAGAGTTAAAGGGTTGAAGAATTTGAGGGTTTAAGGGTATAGGTGTTCCACTCTCCCCTGCTACCCTGTACGGACAGGCATCCCTGCTTGTCAATGTAAACCAATCTACCGTTAATATCGTAGATTTCTACCCCGATTAGATAGCCTTCGGCATCTAACGGGGCAAGCCCAGCAATTTCAATCTTTAAAATTGCGTTGAAAGGATTAGGATAGCATAAAATATTTAATTTGTCAGGAATTATTGATGAGGATGCATGAATTCCGCTTCCAATCGTTGTATCAAATACATAATCGACAAGGGTGTCCGAAGTATCGTGTAAATAAGCTTCAAAGCGGTCATCACCCATCAGATATTTTAGCAGAAAAGCTGTTGCGTAATGGTTTATCACATCATGCGCGATGTGGTAGTGGAGCACTGAATCATCGCCGCACATGGGATCGAGTTCATCCGAACAGGTATCTGCAAATGAGAAATGTGTAGCGTGGTAGATCTCTACACCATATTTGGGAGCATCGAGGGTATCGTAAGTTTCGAGCATATCACTCACCCTGAAATCGTAAGTACCCCACATGAGCATGGTTGGGCATTCCACCCCGCGAATGTCTTCCATGCAGTTTATGGGAGCGCCATTGACATCGACGTACCCGCCAGAGAGAGGTACCGCACCCTCCGTGCGAAAAAACCAGCACCGGACGCGCCGTATCCCCCAAAACCGGTCTCGCGTTCCAGTACGCTTTCACCTCCTCCACCCAGTAACCTATCACAGGATCGGCTGGATACCAGATGTAAATGTTCATTTCCCGCGTGCTCGAGTCACTCACCGATAATTTTGTGATGGTTCTCATCCGGCAACCCACCTGATATGAACCGAGATCTTCGGGGTTTTGCCCAAAAAGAAATTCTATTAGTGAAAACACGAAGAATAATGCTACAAATGATTGTTTCATTAAGGATAAATATGCGTTAAAATTACATCGAATAAGCTTAATAATTAACTTTAAGTAAATAATATAATCGCATACTATAATACAATATACAATAAATACTATTTACATATTTCCTTAAAAAAACATTGCTCACAAATACGTTCATCCTCTACACGTGGGAACTTCTCTATCGACGCTATGTTCTCAGCGGGATCATCCAGCAACGCAGTCATCTCACCACAATTTTCAATAATAGTATTTCGAGCAAGCGCAAGCTTGTCAATGTCTATCTTATGAACATCCATTCTCTCGCCAAACAAGTAAACCAGGATTATCTCGATGTTCTCGGGTTTCCACTGCCACTGATCAACCGCGTATAGAGCATAACAATATAGCTGAACAACATCTTCCTCTTTGTATGGTCCCGTTTTCCAATCATAAAGCTTTAGTATTGGACCTTCCTGAATTCCGAAATCCATCTTCACGAACACTTTATAGCCATTAACCCGAAAATCCCACAATTCCTCGAGGGCTTTCCAATTAGCAGAAGAGATCTCCTGAGCTTTCTTGAATACTTCGCCGTTATAAAACTTATCCACACAGAACATAACCCGGTCCTTCATTTCTTGTAAATATTCGGGTTTTAGTTCTTTTCCGTAATAATGCTCAAATAGATTTAAGTTATTCTTATAATCACCATATCTCCAGGTTTGTTCTTTTGATTGCTTCCAACCGCTGTCCCACTGCGCAAGAGCGTAATTCTTTACCGACTCATAATCCCACAGCTTTCCATTTCTCAAGTACTTCAACGTTCTTTCTGCTACGTTATGCACTATTGAACCCGACCACATTACAACATTTGTCATATTCTTAAGCATATAGCATTTTCGCGTGAATCTATCCGCATCACGACTCCATCCTCCCCAATGGGCATAGTATTGGTAATAATAATACCGTTTGCAGGTGTTGAAAATCTTATTCCTGGAAGCCGACCAGGAGAATATGTTTTTAAAATCCGTTCCCATGATTTCCTCCGATCTATATTTATAGTTTTCGTCCGATAATTATCTAAAATATCAATGCATTTTTGATAACTAAACATAAACGAATATGTGCGGCAAAACAATCTAAGTCAACATTAAAATAATTAAAAAGATTGACAATTAGATATATACTGTTAATTTAAATAGTTTTGATAAGTTATATGAACTAGTCGCATATTTATATTCCTGAAAGGAGCAAAAATGCCCGAAAATAAATCAAAAGATGACGTACAAGCAATTGAGAAACTAAATAAAAACGCCGAATTGATAAGAAAAGAAATCGGGAAGCTGATAATTGGGCAACTGGATGTGATAAACCAGGTTCTGATAGCGCTTTTATCAAACGGACACTGCATTATCGTAGGAGTACCAGGACTTGCTAAAACCATGATGATCAGTACTCTCGCCAAAGCCCTTGACCTGACCTTTTCACGTATTCAATTCACTCCTGACCTTATGCCATCGGACATCACCGGTACCGATGTTCTGGAAGAGGATCGCACCACCGGCAAACGGGTCTTCAAGTTCATCAAAGGTCCAGTATTCGCGAACATAATCCTCGCCGATGAGATTAACCGAACTCCTCCCAAAACGCAGGCAGCTCTCCTTCAGGCTATGCAGGAGCATGAAGTAACGGTCGGGGATGAAACTTACAAGCTCGATGAACCATTCTTCGTACTCGCTACACAGAACCCCATCGAACAAGAAGGAACTTACCCCCTACCCGAAGCACAGTTAGACAGGTTCATGTTCGAGATCTTCATCGATTATCCCTCGGAGATGGAAGAGAATGAGATCGTAAAATATACAACTTCAGCTTACATCGAAGATATTCAAAAGGTGGTATCCGGTGAGGAGATTAAGGAATTACAGCAGCTTATCAGGAGAGTGCCGGTTTCGGATTACGTGATCGAGTACGCGGTTAAACTTGTAAAAGCTACTCGCCCCGGGAAAACGCACCTGGATTATATCAAGCAGTGGGTTCGCTGGGGAGCCGGACCGAGAGCCAGCCAATTCCTCATCTTCGGCGCAAAAGCCTGGGCAGCCCTTAACGGAAGATTTTCACCGGGAGTCGAGGATATTCGCAAAGTCGCTTACCCCGTGTTAAGGCATAGAATCATAACCAGCTTCCACGCTGAAGCCGAAGGTATAACTACCGAGGATATAATTAAAAAACTACTGGAAGATATCAAGGAATAATGGCAAAAAAAGCAGTACAGGAATACACCAAATACCTTCGCCCTGAGATAATTTCAAAGCTGCGCAACATGGAACTGCGCGCGAAGTTGGCGGTGGAAGGCTTTCTCGTAGGTCTCCACAAATCCCCCTACCACGGCTTCTCAGTCGAATTCGCCGAGTACCGCTCCTATAACCCCGGAGACCCCGTGAGGTACATCGATTGGAAGATCTTCGCGAAAACAGACCGATACTACATCAAGGAATTCGAGGAAGAAACCAATTTAAAATCCTACATTCTCCTGGACAAAAGCGGTTCGATGGAATATACATCCGGAGATATCACGAAACTGGAGTACGGTTCATACCTGGCAGCTTCACTCGCTTATATCATGAACCTGCAAAAGGATGCAGCCGGATTGCTTACGTTCGACACTCAAGCGAGGAATTGGCTGCCACCTTCATCGACACGCCTTCGACTGATGGAAATCCTGAAGCAGCTCGGAGAACTGAAACCAGGTGAGGAAACCAACCTATCTACTGTCTTCAATAACCTCGCTGAAAAGATAAAACGCCGCGGATTGGTCATAATCATATCCGACCTTTTCGATGAACCGGATAAACTTATTCCGGCAGTAAAGCTATTCAGACACCGAAAAAACGAGATAATAGTGTTCCATATTCTCGACCCACAGGAGAAGAAATTAGGATTCACCTCCGAAGTAATATTTGAGGACCTGGAAACCGAAGAGAAACTCCGCACGATGCCCTGGCAGATAAGGGAAGGATACCAGAAAAAATTCATGGAATATATAAACCGGCTTAAATTCGAATTCCGGCAGTCGCAGATAGACTACGTCCAGATGGATACTTCAGAGTCATTCGATATAGCGCTGCTGGCTTACTTGTATAAAAGAGCAAGGATGTATTAGAAAAATGGATGGTTGGATGATTGGATGGATGGAAGTGGAAAACAATTAATCACAAGAGCAGTTAACTGGAGTACATCCTGGATGTTCAATAATTGTAGAAAAATTAATAGAGATAAATCCATAAAAATTAACAGTGCCGTAGGTACGGGATAAAAAAACCATCGAGAATTTCACATCATGTTATCATTTTTAAATAACTTTTTTCTGCCCATATTGCTTGCTGCCAGTCTGCCTATCCTGATACATTTACTATCTCGGCGAAGGATAAAACGTGTAAAATTCTCCACTCTCCGCTTTATCAAGGAGCTTCAGAAACACCAGATGCGCAGGATAAAGCTGCGGCAGATTTTACTTCTCATAATTAGAACACTAATCATACTTTTCATCGTTGCCGCTTTCGCCAGACCCGCGATCAAAGGCGCATTTACTGCAGACATTCAGGCTCATGAACCGACCTCGGTCGCTATCCTTCTCGATAATTCGTACAGCATGGGGCAGGAATCCAAGGGCGTGGACCTCTTCACGCAGGCAAGAGCTAAAGCCCACCAGATAATTGAATTTCTTAAATCGGGGGATGAATGCATTCTTATCGTATTCAACGATGAACCACAGCCTATAACCCGGGAACCTACAAGGCTTTTCTCTCAACTTGAATCCGTCCTCGACACCATCGAAGTCAGCGACAAAGGTACCGACGTATATGAAGCGCTGGGAATGGCTCTTAAAATGCTCTCCGATTCCAAACTACTCCATAAGGAACTTTACATTCTCACTGATAATAAAGAACCAGGCTGGCGGGAATGGTCGCAGGTCGAAGTTGGAGAAAGAACCAGGATATTCGTAGTACCATTTGCCGGCGACTACAAAGACAACCAGGCAATAGAACAGATCACCTTCCCAAACCAACTCCTGGAAATAAAGAAACCCATCCACTTATCTGTAAGTGTTCACAATTACAGCCCCCACGCCGTAGGAGGAATACTGACATCGATATTTCTTGATGGTAACAGGGTAGCTCAGAAAGATATCGACCTGCTATCCAACTCATCAGGTAAAATCGATGCTCAAATGGAAGTAATGGAAGGCGGAAACCACTGGGGGTATGCTGAGATAGAAGGTGATGCCATATTGACTGACAATAAGCATTACTTCTCATTTAAAATACCTGAACGAGTAAAAACACTCCTTGTTGGAGAAGAGAATACACTCTTCGTAAAACTGGCGCTAAATCCTGAAGGCAACGGGTTTTTCGATATCAAGGAGATAGATTACAAGCACCTGGGTGGGGAATTCATGACCAAGTACGATATCATACTTCTTCTCGATCCACCATCACTTCCTCCCGAAATTTTCACAAAGCTTGTTCAATTCATCAAACAAGGAGGGGGTGTTTTCTTGACAATCGGCGAAAATAGTGATATAGAAAACCTTAAAGATAACTTTCTCAAGGAATTCCAGGATATAAGCATTACTGAAAGAATCGGAAACTCTGGCACTAAAACATACCTGCAGCTTGAAAAATTGGATTACAACCACCCCATCTTCCAGATATTCGACACCCAGAAGGGATTCGAAGACGTGAATTTCTTCCGGATATACCCGGTGATCACCAGGAAAGGTGTCATTGCTGAATACAATAATGGATCGCCTTTCCTTGTTGAAAGCAGTCTTGAGGAAGGTAAGATGGTCCTTATGAGTACATCCTTCTCTCCCGAATGGAGCAATCTTGCTCTCACTGGCTTACTGGTTCCGTTAGTTCATAGAACAACCCAGTATCTCGCCGCAACTTTAGCTCGATTTGACAATCCGAGAAAAATAGGGGAATCATTTTACTGCGTTCAGGAAGAGGAAATAGTGGCTTCGAATTTCATTCTCAAAAAACCGAATGGTCAGGAGATCTATATAACTCCTTCATACCGAGAGGGGAAACTTGCGATTAAAATCGAAAATCCTGATATCGCTGGGATTTACGAGATCTGGGCGGATTCTACGCTTATAGATGTAGTCGCGGTAAATCCCGACGTAAAGGAATCAGACATGACTCCATTCAACAGGGACGATATTTCGGATAACGTCGAGGTAGTTTGGGTTGATCCCGACGAGGAGATCGAGAATGTAATTTTCTCTGCGCGTTACGGTAAGGAGCTCTGGAAAACCTTCCTCTGGATAGTATTTGGGTTGATGATAGCGGAACTCGCCCTGGATTCCACCTGGAAAAAACCGAAGGAATTCATCGAGGAAGAACAGAAGCCTTTCCCAAAAACCGGGTAGGTAGAGTCTCCATCACCCTCGGGTAGGTTTGAGCAGAGGCTCAAACCTACCCATCTTCATCATCTCACTAGTGTAATCGTACCATAACACACAACCTCCCCATCAACTTCAATAACATACAAATAAATCCCATTAGGAACTTTATTTCCATTCGAATCACAACAGAACCATAAAATTTAACACTCAAACAATGGTTTATTCTATAAGATATTCACTTAAATTTTTTAATAATCTTCGATACCGTTCTTTTGATATGAAACCAATTGTGCCTAATATATCTCCACGATGGAAAACAGCAAGAAAGCCCAGTCTAATTAATGATTTTGCCAACAAACCACTAATTTTAAAGTCTTGGTCTTCAGGGGAGATAATTTCATCAAAATCCTTAACTTTTTTGTCCAATTGTGTACTAATACCACAAACCAGGAAATCATGATAAACCGGCATTTCCCTTAGGACTAATGCTGGACGATTCTTTATTTTACCGTTCGCTTGAGGAAGTGATAAAAGAACAATATTACCCTTCCTCATAATCAGATTCCTCTTCTTTTATTAAATCCAAAGAGTATTCCGGTTCATCATCACTATATGCCATTGCTAATTGGTTTTTTGCTAGAAGTGACCAGATATCCTGTTCCGTATCTGTTTCGTCTTTAGGTAAAATTACTACAATTAGTTTAGCGTCAGGTTCTAAATTATAAGGTTCATCCAGGCAAATTTTCTCGCCATCAAAATGGCCAGGTATCGTTTTTGCTTTCATTTTAATCTCCTGACACCTCCATTAATTATTAATAAAAATATATTATGATTTTGCAATAATGCAACCATTTAATTTAATTAATTCAGGTAGTTTTAATAAGTACCCGTTTTAAATATTTAAAATTTGTTTTATCGCATCCCCCTCCACTCACGGTTTGAACAGAGGTTCAAACCTACCCTGGTTTTTTGGGTTTCCCGAAGGTTTTTACTCGCGATTTTATAATCAGTGTTTTCCTACGGACTGGTTTATTTAGGTTCGGCAAAATTCTTTTTTTTTACTTTGTAAATCGTTAATCGGCAATCGGTATTCGTTATTCAGTTTTTCCCTCTATATCCCCTCTTCTTACCTAACTAATGTTATCGTTCCCTTGCACACCTTATCCCCACCCACTTTAATTAAATACATATACACCCCTCCACTGCATTTCCTGCCGTTATCATCGACTCCATCCCACCTTACTGACTCCGGAACTCCTTTCTCTATATCCCTCGAATATACTTTATGCCCATACATATCATATATCTCTAACTTCGCATTCTCACTGAACAATCCCGGGTAGGTGAATATAACATAATCATTATAGCTATCTAAATTCGGTGTAAATGGGTCTGTACTTTCCTGGCATTCGAACTCAGGTTCAAGCCAGAAAAAAAACTCCCACTCTGCTACATTCGGGGAGCAATAATCAACGCTATCCTGCACTGAAAGCAATACCGTAAAAGAATCGCCGTCTGAATACGGGAAGTTCGCAGCATCCGGGTCGAACCTGAACTCGCCCGAAATGCTATCTTCAACTGTCCACGTAACACCGGGATTTGAAATGTCGAAGCTACCAACTCCCCCATGCCTCATTATTCTCATATCGAACGAGCTGACATCTATACCCGATGGAAAATCCGCTATCTCTGCTGAGAACCAGAAGTCCGAGATATGCACCATCTCCCCATCCTCCGGGTAATATGAAAGCAACTCAGGCGGCGAAACGTCAACGTAAAACCTCCACGATATCGGGTATGCAAGCGGTATATCGTAAATATCATGCACCGCATACAGTTCCACATCGACCGGTCCCTCCTCAAAGTCATAATGAGGACGCCAGATGAGGAGGCTATCCTCCTCAATTTCAAAATGAGGAGGCTCAATACTGTAAACCGAATCGTTAACCATCAGCCTGATCATCTCCTCATTAAGGGTATATCGCGATTCGATCCCGATTATTATCTCCTGGTCAGTGCAGCTAGTAGTCGTGTTTGGCAGTGGTTCGATTATCTCAGCTCTCAACCTCGGAATAATATGCACGTTAAGTTCCTCGCTTTGATTACACCTTCGGTCACCCACACAAAAATCATGATCATCATCCCAGAATACGACCTTGAACAAGAAATCCGCGTCCTCTGTCTGCGGAGGTATCTGGGTTATACTCCGGAACCAGACAGTGTCGCCTGAATTATTGTCAAACCGCGCGTAAGCGGTATTATGAGTAATTTCCAACTCCCCATCGTTATCCCAATAAATGTAAGCGCATTGAGTATCCACAGTACTTGGCGCGCTGTAAAGCCCGGAACTGTCGTGCAACGCTGCATATAAATTGAAGCTGGAATCCTCAGCCCAATACAAAGGCTCATAGCCCAAAAATGAAGGGCGTATCGTGTCATCATCTAAAATATTAAACCACCATTCGAACAGCGCATTCTCAAGCATGTTCGGATCGCAGTAATCCGGGGAATCTCCAGCATCAACCGAAACAGCAATGGTATCAAGTTCGTGGAAGAAGTAACCTATCATAAACGGGTCGAAGTAAAGGGTCTCGCCGTCCCAGGTAACCGCGCTGTTATCAATATAAAATGCGCTATCGTTTATATGCAGTACTATCGAATTCGAATCCACACCTGAGAGCGAATCGAAAAGACAAACGCTGACCAGCTCCTGCCAATTGTATGTCGCCGTTCCAGTTACAGGTTGGGGATTAGAGGCAAATGGTCCCTGGAAATCGGTGTAGAATACCCAATTAAGTGTATCTCTCAAGGGATTTCCCAGGCTATCCTGAGCAGTAAATAATCCAACATTGATGATATCACCATTTTGCCATGGAACGGCAGGTACAAACCTGAGTGTATCATTTGTAAAACTCAATCTCGAATCACCAAGGTCCAGCGCTGTGCCCTGTATCTCCATCCCCACAGAGGCTTCGAGTATCCCGGTTGGATCCTGGAGCATTATCTCTATCACCTGGAGAGAGCAAGCTGTGTACGTATTCTCCAACGGCTGAATGATCCTTGCGCGCGGACCCGCAAGGTCGATGAGAATGTACCAGCACCAATACCGTGCATTGTGTTCGCACCAATCCGGCGCATCGGCAGCCTCAACACATATCTCGAGTGTTTCGACATCAGCAAAATCCACTCCATAAATCGCAGGATCGAACTCCAGCCTCTCTCCATCCCACGTAACTCCATCATCTCCAATCTGGATCACCTCACCGTGAACATAGAGATAGATTGTGGCAGTATCCACACCAGCGATCGAATCAACTATATCAACCGCTATCAGAGGCTGTGTAGTATCCACTATCGCCCACGAATGCGGCTGCTCGTTCGAAAACACAGGCGGCGAGAGGTCAACCACGAACTCCCATAAAGTCACCTCGGCAAGCGGGTTCCCCAGACTATCCTCCGCCTCAAGTATGCTGATATGAACCGTATCCCCATTCTCCCACGAATCCGGCGGGTGAAAAACCAGCACCGTATCCTCAAACTCAAGATTCGATGAGGAGGTAGTGTATTCCTCCTCCTCATACAAGAGAATAATGGATGATTCCACCACTCCGTTCGGGTCTATCAATCTAATGTATATATCCTGTGAATCGCACGCAGTGACCGAACTATGGTCAGGTTCCAGGAGTTCCGTGATGGGACCACTCAAATTCACCTCGAAATACCAGCAATACTCGCGAACATTTGCCCCGCAAACCTGCGCGTTATCACTAACCGTTAAACAGACTTCAACACTGTCACCATCAAAAAACTCAATGCCGTGATCGGCAGTCAGAAACGATACATCCTCACCATCCCATAACACATCGGGTGGATAATAAGCGCTACCGTTAATGCTTAGTACAATGCTGGAAGGATCGACACCCGAGAGATAATCCACAATGCTGATGCTTATCTCAGGATACGCCTCACCAATGATGATCCCGTTACGGGGACTCTCATCGAACACATCCGGCGGGAACTGGTCGAAAGTCATAGTCCAGGTGAACGGTCCCGAGGGATTGCCCAGAATATCCTGCACCGATTCAAGCATCAAATCCACTACCTCACCATCAGTAAATACAAGAGGAGGATTGAAAATCAATACAGTATCGCTTAATTCCATATAATCCGGGTAATTGTATGTCCTCCCTGCAACATAAATCACTATTGAGGAGGGATCGATCCCGTGCCAGTCACGAAGCAGTATCTCCACCATGAGTGTTTCGCAGGAGATGTATCCACTATCCGTTGGACTTATGATATCCGCTTCCGGGCCTTCAGTGTCTATATAGAATACCCAGCAATATGGGCGTATATGGTTCGGTTCACAGTAATCAGGGTTATCCGCGGCATCGAGCAGGCAAACTTCAACAGTATCTCCCAGCTCTAACCCTACATCTTCAGTTAAAAATATGAAATCCCCTCCTCTCCAGATCACGTGTGGCGAGTGATGCGTGAAGTTCTCTCCATCAACTGATAGAATAATCGAATTCGGATGCACATTGCCAATCGAGTCCTCAATATGAAATGAGATATTGGGGTATCTATCACTTATTACTGTATCCGGCGGGGGTTCCAGCATCGAGTACACCGGCGCGGAATAGTCCGCCCTGAAAACAAAAGCAATCGTGTCTAACATACCGCAACCGTGCGTGTTCGAGAGAGCGAAAATCTCCCCAGTTACAAGCTGGTTATCATGCCAGCATCCAAAGCCATCCGGTTCGAAAACCAGCAGCTCTTCCCCAGGATAATATTCGAAATACTCACCGCCATAAACAAGTGAATCTATCATAATACGGGCAGTTTCAGGCGCGAGGTCGCTATCTGTTGTTACTCGAAAGGAAATCGTCTGGCAGGTGCAGGCAGACAATGTATTGAAAGCTGGTTCCAAAAGTTCCAGGCTGGGAGTATCCCTCCAGTAATTGAAGGTAATGCTGCTTAATGTCGGGAGTTCACCGGTTCCACCCCTTGTAGTAACTACGCCATATTGGAAAAATATCCCGTTCCTGACTGCAGGAGGGGGCGGCTCTCCGTTTGTTAGAAGGCGCCAATCCGTCCAGGTGAGGCTGTCATAAGAACTTCGAAGACCAAGCGTCATGCTGCTCATCCCAGGGACAGCCTCAATCCAGGTAACGGTATCCATTTCGACTTCGCAACCCAAGTTGTAGATATTAGAAAAATAAAAACCTGTGCCACGACCTCCAAAATATGAATAATACATTGTGTTTATCATCGCTTTCGCTTCCCACTCGAGTGGCTCTTCTTCATCATGTCCATAGCTGAAAAACCCGCTGTACGAATTGTAAGTTGTGTTGTGAAAAGTGTGCATGTAGATATCCGAACCGAAAAGGGGTCTGCCAACGTACCAGGTTGTCCCATAAGCTCTTCTTTGCCCGAATCTATGACATAGTGTAACCGGGAAATCCTCGGGGATGTCGAACGGTCTGTGAAGCACCGGGTCGTCCGGAACACCTTCGACCCTGTAAACATGCGTAAAATCATGCAGCAAAGGAGTATATAGCTCCCATTCCGTTGTCAAACCACTGACATCGGTCAGGCTATTAAAGTTTTCGTGGTTGACCAGGTTCGCCTCTCCAATGGTGTCGTGAGTAAAGAGAATACCCCTTCCCATCTGCGCGAACTGGCGTACTACCGCCGCGGAATTGGACGATAGATCGTAATCGCCGAAACCGTTCGCAACGCCAAAAATCAGGATATCGTACTCATCAATAGAATGCCTGGTGTATCTCCCCGTTGATGGGTCCATCACCTCGAATGAATCCGTCACCGAAGTGGCTGTGTTGAAAACACTTACCTGCAGAATATCGATGTGAAAATTCAGCGGGGGGCTTCCTGAAGGCGCATGATCATATACTGCATTCGATATACAATTCACACAGTGCCCGTCAGGATAGATTTGCAGAACACGGATAGTGTCATTCGCGGTTTGCTGGATCGCGCCATCACCCACTCCAAGAGGATCCGGGGTGAGAATGTCAATATTATGGGCATCACCATCGATGAAATCGTCATAATTCTGCTCGGTGAAGGAAAAATGGACCAATGCATTAGAAGTACTGAATAATATCAAACACAAAACTAAAGCAGAAATTATGCTTCTATATATATAAAATAAATTCATTTTCATTAGGCCGTTCAAAATTCAAATAAACAAACACAAGCGAATTATTATGGAATATTATATATATAAAATTATTTATGACAAGGTTTTTTTTCTGAACATAATTTAAGAACATCAAGTGAGAAATATAAGCAGAAATGGGAAATTCTGATTACTACTAATCCTGAATGAACTTGTTTGAATGATTAATCCTGAATAGTATTGTGACTTATCAAATGCTGGTGTTGGAATAGGATCCTTCAACTGTTTTTTCTTGGTAGTTAGATTAACAGAAAAGGGGAAAATTCTATAGATAGTATATTGTTCTAATGTGTTTCTTGATGACTAATTTCAGCAAGGCTGAAATTTTGGAAGTTTCTTGCAGAAACTTCACGTTCATTTTTTTGTTGTTGGGGGTGCTTTTGTGCGTTCCCTTCGAAAAAAAAAGACTGTCATGCTGAGTGATATTATGATATTTAATTGTAAGGCAACAACTTACTTAAATTAATTTTAAATTATGAGTAACTAAATTATCATGAAGTATCTTATTCCAAAGTACAGCATGTTTATTAAAACTAGCTTTGGCCTATCAAATGCTGATATTTGAATTAGATTCCCGCAACTAGAATCCTGCTCAGCATCTATTGTACCACAAGATTCAAAGCCCAGTCATCACCAGGTTCATTTAGAACATGCGAAAAATCTATTCTGAGAGTAAAAGGCATGAATTCTAACATCTTTTTGGAGAATTCCAGCCCAACCCCATAAATGACAATATTCTTAGATTCCCAATAGTCAGGATCATATCCATCATCCTGGGATCCCGGACCGTAATAGTCGGTATCCTTGAGAGTATAATCATAATCGATTATATAGCCAGCATGTAACCTGATTATTTCCAGTAAGGAAACCCCGATCCCTATAGTTTTCTCAGCTTCATGCCATTCTTTCAGTGCAGGATCATCCCACATATTTATAAGGGATTTGGAAATGGCTAGCTGTGGCTCAAGTTTTATTATACATAAGCTTCTGTAATACTCCGAATAGGAGAAACCAATACCAAACCTGAATGTGGCAGGAAGGGGATAATTTTCATTCGAATTATAATACTTGTATTTTGGACCGATATTGGTAAAAGACAATCCCGCTTTGACACCATAAGCATAGGATAGTTCTTTCTTCTGGTATGAGTATGCTAACCCAAGATCAAGTCCGAATCCATTTCTTGCGTCTCTGTCTGGTGATTCACCAATAAGAATGGAAGCTGGTTCAAGATCAGAGTGGAAAAACTTCCCGGAGAAACCCAGTCCCAATTTATGCTCGATACCATAGATTAAAGGATAAGCATAGGATAAAAGAAGACCTAATTCCCAACTGTCCGGACCCACTGGCTCCGTCAACAAATCCCCAGAATAAATATTGCTCACCGACTGGAATCCAATTCCGAAGCTGCCGAGTTCACCCAGGAAATAATCATCCCCGTTATAATTCGCGAACATAGTATATTGTTCGATATCGTAAGGAGAGATACCGGGCATTCGACTGGAGAATGACATCCCCAAATTCACCTTGGTATCCAGGAGGATCATTGCCCCTGGATTGTAAAATGCGACGGTTGCGTCATTCCCGAACATACAACCCGGGGTCCCAATCCCGAAATTAACCGCGTCGGGGATACTTGCAAGGTAAGGAAATGAGAGTAAAGAACCGCCACTGCTTTCATAATCGTAATAGAAGTACTTCGAACTAAAAATATTTTCACTAAAAAATGGCGTTGCTGATAAGTTAACATGTATCAGGACCAGCGCTGCTATTCCGGTGATTATAATTTTTAATTCTCTTCCCATAGCTAATACATAATATAATTATTTTTGATTAAAAGAAAGAAAAATCTCACTTTGAAAAGTCGAAAGAACTAACAAATGAAATTGAGAATGGTAAAGGACCGTTTCGAACGTGGTTTTTTTCAGGGACACATCCGAAATCCAACATAATAGAAGCTGGAAACTCACCCTTGATACCATTTAATTTTACTAATATTTCAGAGATATTGAGTCCAAAACCCAGAGCATAATCGTCAGTGCTTTTCCACTCACTTCTATCGTTATCGGTACCGGTACCAAAGTAATAGTCACAATAATAGTCATAAGCCATTAGATAACCAGCGCGCAGGGATAGAATTTCAAAGAAAGAGATATCGATTCCAATGCTCTTAGGATACTCGCTCCATTCGTCGCCGCCTCCGTTACTTACAAGACCTACTTGATACTCAAACTGCGGAGTTACTTTAAGAACCGGTTTATCGTTAGATTTCTTTGTAAATGAATAACTTAATCCCATTCTTAGTACTTGGGGCAATTTTCTCTCTTGGTCATATTCTTCATAATAAATATCAGAACCGATATTCTGAAGTGTTATTCCTGCTCTCAAATCCCAAGCAAAGTTCGGATAATCATTTTGAAAAGAGTAGGCAAAACCAAAGTCGGCAGCAAAAGTACCGATCATAGCTGTCCCATCAAACATAGAATTACTTATCTTTTCCGAATATATATTTCATACTCGTACCAAACCCTAAGATGTGATTCTCATTTTGAATTATCGGGTGAGCATAAGAAAGCATCAGTAAATATTCTTTTTTGTCAAAGTAACCTAGTAACAATTCATCGGAGTCAAGCCAAAGCTCATCTTCCACGTGGCTATTGAGGTACCCGAAACCTATACGTCCCAGCTTGCTCCTTGGGCCAAAATCATAGTTGGCAAATACGCTATATTCCTGGCTATTACCTGAGGATTTCGGTAACCATTTGGAATAAGTATTCCCGAAATTAAACCGGTTTTTATGTAACACCATAGCTCCCGGGTTGTAAAAAGCGGTATATGCTTCGTTTCCGAAGGCAAGTCCTGCTCCGCCCATGCTGAAACCGACAGCGTCTGGGTAGGTTAAGAGAAAAGAAACACCGGATTGCGACCTGCCCTGTTCCGCTTGCTGAGAAAGTGAAGAAGCCATACTTGAAGAAAATAGCAAAAAAATTATAAGTATTAAAGATAACAGTTTTCATCTTTCTACAATTATTTACCTTCTACGAAGGTTTAGTCTATGCAATGGTCTTAAGTACGCTTTACTTTGGTTTCATTTTCCTTGTTTTTATCCCGGGTTGCCGGATGCACGGATAAACGGATTTCCCGATCACCGGATAACCTGTTCAAAATTATTGTACTTAACAAAATGTTAACTGTAGTTTCTAGCCCATATACTCTATGTTACATCCGGAATTATAAATGGCAAGGGGAAATTTTTTATATCGATCTGTTTGAGGTACAATATCAGGTCTATCACCTCTCTGACCGCACCTTCTCCACCTTTCCTAACTGCAATGTAGTCCACCACTTGTTTCACTTCTGGCATTGCATCCCGAGTACATGCTGCAAACCCCACCTGGACGAGGACCGAGAGATCGATAATATCATCCCCGATGAACGCCATTTCCTCATCCTTGAGACCGTGCTTCTTCTTGATCTCCTCATAAGATTCCAGCTTGTCAGGCACACCCTGGATAAGATCAGCGACACCCAACTCCTCTCCCCTTCTCTTCAAAGCGTCCGAACTCTTGCCCGAAATTATCCCGACCTTTAAACCCACTTTCTCCGCAACGAATATGGATAAGCCATCCTTCACATCGAACCTCTTTATCTCGTGGTCCTTTTTACCGTAATATATTCCACCACGGGTTAAAACCCCATCGACATCCAGGATGAGGTATTTAATCTTCGAGATCTTTTTTGCTAAATTGTATGCTTTCATTATAAATCCAGGTTTAAAAATGGATGGTTGGAGGGATGGATGATTGGATGAAAAAAAAATTGAACCACAGAGTCACGGAGACACAGAGAAGAAAAGAAAGAATATGGAAAATTGAAATTGAGGAGTTTTGGAGTGCACCACCCGTGATGGTGCAAACGAAGCCGGGGAATCGACCATCACTTAGGATTCGAAGATTTTTATTTGCTGTCATCGACTTGACTTTATCCAGTTAACAGAGTTTCCCTTAATTAATCTTAATAATATGTAAACCAATGTAATTGAAAGTAAAAATAACGCAACAAAAAGTATTTTATCCTCGAGTATTTGTTCCAGTTGCTCTAAAGTTCCAAAATATGATAAGCAAAAAGAAGTTCCGTTGATAAGGACATGCGCCAGCATCGAAAGGAGAAGTGAACCCGTCGAAACGAATATTATCCCGAGTATTATGCCCAGGATAAAAACACCCAGGAAGCGGTACGGATCGAGGTGAAAAACTGCGAACAACAAGCTTGCGACCAAGACACCCCAGACCTTGCCCCATTTCTTTACCAGCCCGGTTTGTATGTACCCGCGGAACAGGAATTCCTCGCATATCCCCGGGAGAATCGAGATCACCAGCAGCCCATTCCACAATCCAATATCTCCAAGGTCTCCCAGCATCTCAGTAAATCTCCCTATATAATCTGTCGGCGGTGGAAAAATCCAGCTTGAGAAAACCTGCGTCTGGCTGCCCACGACAAATCCGGCAACTGCTAAAGGGATTATGAGCAAAAAGTTACGTAGAGATGGCAAACTCAATCCTAATTTAGAAGGCGTTATCCCATATTTTTTACATAGAATCAGAGAAGGAAGAAACACCAGCGCTAATTCCGTAATGATCAAACCGGTTATAATATTGTTCAATTGAAGCGGCTGCCCGATAAACCATAGAAGCAGAAGGCAAAAAATGAATAGAAATATGCTATCCCCCATATTAGGGTAATCCGCTATAATTATTGTACGTTTTCTAAAAAGGTATTTAAACGGTGATTCCAGCTTATCACCAACGAGAACATCCTCTTTACGCAGCAATTTGGAAGCCCATTTCAGCGCGAGAGCAGCGTAAATCGACATGGACAGAAACACGAAAATCACATGGGCAGCGATAAATTTCCCCATCAGCATTTCCTTGAATAATAAAGCCACATTTACAACCGGTATGAAAGCAACAGCATTTGTTAGCTGCATTCCGGGAAGGAGTACGATCATCGCGGGAAGCTCGGAAATTATGAATAAGGGTGTCAGGTAGCTCTGCGCTTCCTTGTAACTTTTCGCGAAAGCTGATAGCGATATGAATATCGCAGAGAACAGTGCAGCAAGTGGCACAAGTATTACAAAAATTGAAAGTAAACTCGTAATATCGATAGAGAATTTAATATCCGCAGCCTTTTCCATCAGGAACATACCGTGGGTGAGCGTAATCCCCATGCTTGCAAGGTTCAGCACCGCTGTTATCATCGCCAGGATGAATACGGTGAGATATTTTCCAACCACTATCTCAAGCCTTCCTGCAGGACTCACCAACAGGGTCTCGAGGGTGCCGCGCTCCTTCTCCCCCGCGAACATATCGATAGATGGGTAATAAGCCCCTGTTATGACCATCACTATCACGAAGAACGCGAGAATCCCCCCAAAAAAGTACGCGCCCATCTTCTTCGGCGTGGCGATGTTCTCCCAATCAGTGTCTATCGGTCTCACAAATTCGGCATTCAATCCCTTTCCTGAAACCCACTCCTCAACGAGCTGTACCCGGTATTCCCTTATTATTCCGGATAAGCGATTCTGGGCGGCTTCAGACTCCTCCACAGCGCCGTCATAATATACCTTCACACTTACTTGCTTCTCGTTAGCGATACTATCCTCAAAACCTTCAGGTATCACCAGATTTAGATGAATCTTCTCCGCCTTGATACTTCCGACCGGATCCTCTGCATCCACTATCACGAACTGCGAATCATCCTCAATCTGCTCTACCAATCCGGGAGCGAACTCCTCACCTTCAATATCAATCTTGAACGTCTTCTCCTGTATCTTCTGCACCTGGAATATGGAGAGTTGCGAAATTCCAATAATCAAAACCGGATAGAGAATAATGGGTAAAATAATAGTGATGAACAGGGTTCTCTTATCGCGAAGAGTCTCCTTGAATTCCTTCTTGAGAATAACTTTTATCTGATTGATTTTCATTTGCCACTAATTACACGAATTTTCACTAATTGTCTTTAATAACCACCAAACAAATCTCTCAAATTCCAACGACTCTCTTCCAAAATTAATAAGGATCAATAATTTCTTGCCGGTTGATTTTAAGTAGTTTAAAGACTGTGCCCTATCAGCATCAGTTATTTCACTTGCAGATCTTAATTCTAAAATCACCTTCTCCTCAACGGGAATATCAGCACGATAATCCCTAACAATCTCACCTTCGAAATATACTTTTATAGGTACTTGCTGCTCAGCCTTAATACTTTCCCTTCGAAAAAGCACCATTAGCGAATTTTCATAAACTTTTTCCAGGTAACCATGGCCTAATTTCCGATGAACCTCCATTGCCAAACCGATAATCTTATAAGACAGTTCGCTGTAGATTAATATTTGTTCTTTCTTAACCATTTGTGTTAATCTGCGTAAATCTGTGGCTTTATTTATCGATACCAACTTCAACGTTCCTGAACCGTGCTGGAGAAGCGCCGTGCGACATCTGCGCGCGCTGACCGGGCTGACCCTTCCCACAGTTGTTCACCCCCCAGAGCGTCCAGTACTTCTCGTTGGAAATCGCGTCGCAATTCCCCCAGAATTCCGGTGTGATACCCTGGTACGTCGGGTTCTTCACCATCTCCGTGATCTTACCGTTCTTTATCAGCCACCCGATCTCGCACCCGAACTGGAAATTCAACCGCCTCTGATCGATGGACCAGCTCTTATTTATCTCCATCAGGATGCCATCCTTTGTGTCGGCGATGAGGTCATCGTACTCCCAGTCACCCGGGGAGAGGCTGATGTTGGTCATTCGAACCATTGGTAGATGCACCCAGCCATCCGCGCGGTTGCAGCCCTTACTCCTCGGTTCATTCACGATATGAGCCAGCTCACGGTTGGTGAGATAACCCCACGTAATGCCCTGATTCACGAGGAACCACCGCTGGGAGCGGACACCGTCGTCGTCATAACCTACAGTTGCCAAACCGCCCGGAATCGTGCCATCCGCAACTATATTCACGATAGGCGAACCATATTTAAAGGTACGATATTTTTCCGTAGTAAGGAAACTCGTTCCGGCGTAGTTAGCCTCCATGCCAATTACGCGATCAAGCTCTGAAGGATGCCCACATGACTCGTGGATCTGCAGCGCTAACTGCGAGCCCTCCAGTATCAAATCCATCCTCCCGGATGGGCACTGCCTCGCGGTTAGTAAACCGACCGCCTCTTCCCTGATGCGCTCCGCATTCTCTACTAATTCAAGGGATTCCACAAGTTCATAACCGCACTGCATGTTCTGCCGCCCGAACGAAGTCGGATACGATCTTCTCTGTACCTCACTGCCTTCAACTGCGGTCGCTGAATACCCTACACCCGACTGCAGTATCTTCTGCTCGATGAAACTCCCCTCAGACGATGCAAAATACTGGTGCTCCTGCTCAAAACCCATAGTTGCTTCAGCTATGTTTATCTTTGGAGATTTACGCAATATCTTGTCAATCTCGAAAAGCAGCTCCAGCTTCTTCTCAAATGGAACCGCAAAAGGATCTATCAGGAAATGTGAGTACCACCTGTCAACGTACACATCTTCCGGAGCGAGAACCACCGGCTCATGAGATAACTTTGCTGAAGATTTCGCAATTCGGCAAGCAAGCTCCGTAACCCGCTCGATCTCCGCTTTCGAAACCTCGCCCGATGAGGCAAACCCCCACGAACCATCTACTATCACTCTCACACCAAAACCGTAACTCTCCGATTCATCACACTTCCCTATCTGACCGTTCTTGGTCATGATAAACTCGTTCTTTTCCTTGAGAATCCTAATGTCAGCATAAGTCGCATTGTTATGCTCTGCCACATTCAAAGCATGATCTGTAAATTCTTTCATCTTATCTCCTTGATTTGAATTTTCAATAATCGTAATAATATACAAACATTTAATTCTTTGACTACATTTTTTTTAGTCCATAGCCTATACTATTCTTTTTCTCTGTGTCTCTGTGTCTCTGTGGTTACCCATTTTTTGTTATTCTTTTACCGTCCGGGTAGCAATGACATCCGCCCCAAAACCAAGAACATTCTCGATAATGATATCCCCCCGATTGATTGGAGCTCTTAATCGTATTTTCTTAACTTCATCATACACATCAAAAATCCGCGATTTCGGTACCGGCTTCGTCGTCCTTACACTCACCGTCTTCCAATTCCTCGATTTGATCGGAACCGTTGTTATAAGCGTCCGGGCAGGATTGAATAGCTCTTCACTCGCGTACTCCAAACCCCTTGGACAGCGATCATTCTCGATGCTCAATATCTCCTTTCCTTCATAGGAAACATCCAGCTCACAGCAGTTCGGACATAAAATACAGATTATTTTTCTTTCCTGCGCCATTATATTATATCATCAATTTATATTTTTGTCAATTATTACTATCTTAACTTCAACATCCTTCTCCGGATCTATCGATTTCAATTTCAGGATGTTCATCTCCGATGGAATGACTTTTAAAACCCGCTTTTTAAATACAACATCATCACCATTTTTCACAATAATACGCACATTCTCAAACGGCTGAGTAACACGGAATTTCAACTCGACCTCATTGCAATCATTCCTGATGTACTGTGGAACAACATAACTTATACCGTTTCCTATCTTAACCGGCTTCCCCCCCGAATGCTTCCATTTACCCTTGGCATATTCTGCTGCCTTCTCTCCAACGAAGAATCCTTCATTGCTGGCATAATCCGCAACATCATGAATGTGGAGTACATTTCCACAAGAGAAGATGCCCTCGGTACTGGTTTCGTAAAAATTATCCACCAGCGCTCCTGAAGTCCGGTTATCAAGGTTAACACCCGCTTTCTTTGACAGCTCATTCTCCGGAATAAGCCCGACCGAGAGCAGCAGAGTATCACAATCAATTTTCTCAGTCGTATCGTGGTCAACATTGAAATCACGATCTACTTTTGCCATTGTAACGGCTTCAAGCCTGTCTTTGCCATGTATATCTATCACAGTCGATGAAAGTGTGAGAGGAATCCCGTAATCCTCCAGACACTGTACTCGGTTCCGCACCAAGCCACTGCAGTACGGCAGAATTTCAATCACCCTTATCACGTTCAAGCCCTCTATCTTGAGCCTTCTCGCCATTATCAAGCCGACGTCCCCGGAGCCAAGTATCACCACATCGTTACCGATTCGCAGGTTCTGTATATTAACAAGGTTCTGCGCGACACCAGCCGTATAAATCCCTGCCGGGCGCGTTCCCGGAATCTCAAGCGCGCCCCTCGTTCGCTCCCTGCAGCCCATAGCAAGGATAACCGCCTTCGCGATCAGTTTCATCAAACCCTTGGAAGTTACTACTGTAAGCTCTTTTTTCTCATTCAGGTCTATTACCATGCAGTTAGTTAAATACGGTACCCCAGCATTTTCTAACCGGTTAACCATCTCCTCAGCGTACTCTGGTCCTGTATAATTCTTGTCAAAGAGATGAAGACCAAATCCATCATGTATGCACTGTATCAAAATTCCACCAAGGAAAGGATTCCGTTCAATCAGCAGGACATCAGCGCCACTCTCCTTTGCAGAAACCGCTGCAGCAAGACCCCCAGGTCCCGCGCCAATAACCGCTATGTCAACCTTCTTCTCTATCATCTTTCACTTTACCGAAAAACATGTTGGACGATTCATTGTTCTTGTAAATTTCTTCAGGCGAAATGCCGTACTCATCGGTCATTATCTCCACTATTCTCGGTGTGCAGAAACCTCCCTGGCATCTCCCCATTCCTGCCCTGCATCTCTTCTTCACTCCATCAAGTGTTCTCACTCCAAGCGGATTGTTCAACGCCGCTAATACTTCCTTCTTCGTGATAGTCTCGCACCGGCATACAATTTCGCCATAATCGGGATCCTGCTCAATCAATCTTGCCTTCTCATCGTCGGATAAATGTTCAAAAACTACCGGCGCTTTTCGCTCGGGATTGAATTTCTCATCATCGACAAGAGCTTCCTTTTCTCCAATGATGCCAACAACCTTTTCCGCTATTGCTGGAGCAGCGGTCAAGCCGGGCGACTCAATACCGATAAGGTTTATCATCCGCTTGATACTCTCATCCTCTTCAATCACAAAATCTGCGTCCTTCACACCGCTGCTCGGGTGGAACAATTTCGCCCTGATACCCGCGTAATTCCGTATAAATTTCGCCTCCTTAATAGGGGGCAAAAACTGCGACGATTCCCTCTTCAGTTTGTCCATGACCTCCCGGGTACTCGCGGTATCGTCCAGTCTCTCTATATATTCCGCTGAAGGACCAATGAGAATATTGCCATCGAGGGTCGGAGTAATGTGAATCCCGAGAGTGACTCCATCCTTACTCGGCGTAGGATATATCAGTCTTTTTATTAACGTGTCAACCTTATCCGTGATATAATATTCACCACGGCAGGGATACATCCTGTGATCATTTTCGCAGATCATCTGAGACACCCTCGCTGAATTTAAACCAGCGCTGTTTATCAACCAGCGACTCCGGTATATGCTTCCATTTGAAACCTGAACGACAAAAATCTCCTTCTCTTTAGAAATCCCGGTCACTTCAGTGTCGAAAACGAAATCCACACCATTCAGATGCGCATTCTCCGCTAAAGCTATACACATAAGGTATGGAGATGTGATCCCAGACACCGGAGAATGCATGGCTGCAAACCCATTGACATTGGGCTCAAAATGCTTAATTTGTTTTCCATCAATAAGTTCCAGCCCCTTGACTCCATTCTTAAATCCACGGTCCATTAGCTTTCGTAAGTCTTCGATCTCATTCTCTTTCTTTGCCACCACCAACTTTCCAATGAACTTCACAGGGAAGTCCAACTCATCTGAAAGTCTCTGAAAGTATGAATGCCCGGCAACATTCAAGGTCGCCTTCAGCGACCCGGGTTTCTTGTGATAACCTGCGTGTATCACCCCACTGTTCGCCTTCGAGGTCGAACCGGCAACATCATCCTCCTTCTCGAGAACAAGCACATCCAGCTTGTAACGGGATAACGCCCTCGCGAGAGCGCAACCGACAACACCCGCACCAATAATTATTATATCATGTATCTTATCCATTTGTCAATTTTATTTTCGGTTTTTTTCCAATTAAATGAAAATATATTACATCACTTAAAAGTCAAGTATGAATATTATACCTTAATACATTGTGAAAATCAAAATCTGAAAATATCTATGATAAAAACTTGACTAGCACGGGAAATTATACTATTTATAACTTATATGTTGGTTGCTAAGAAAATTAATTGATCTGGAGGTATATAATGATCCAATTACACGTTAAGTGTCCCCATTGCGGTAAAAGTCTCATGGATGATGAAAGAGAGATAGATGGATATCCCTGCGTAAAAATCGGGATATCTCATAGTGAAAAGAACGGCATGATATATCTAAGCTCGTTATATGGCAGTTATATCAAGGAAAGCGACGTAATGCCCCCTGAGGGAGAGGTAGGTAAGTTCAGTTGCACACACTGTAATACCGAGTTAACTTCGACGAGGGTTTGCGAGAGATGCGGCGCGCCGATGGTTGCCATGGATTTGGAAGGCGGCGGAACCGTGCAGGTCTGTTCGAGGGTTGGGTGCAAAAGGCACCTCGTGGAATTCGAAGACCTGGACCATGAACTTAAGAAATTCTACGATTCGTACCACATTTTTTAACCCTCTTCACTATACCGACTAACATAAAACAGTGTAATAAAACGATAATAACCACCCAATCCCACTACCATAGCACACGGATTACACGGATTGTGCAGATTCCAGCAGATAAGAAAAAAAACTCCAATTTTGTTATTATCTCATATATCAAAATCCATGTTATTCCGCTTAATCAGCGTTTTCTGTGTGCTAATTTTTTATTCATTCGTGTATATCCTTATATTAGTGCATTCGCGGCATTTCCGTTTTTTTACCAATAAAAAAAGGGCAGCTCCTTTCAATTAAGGAACTACCCCTTTATTATTAAATTATCCAGTTTATTTTTGAATAATTTCCTATTCTATACCAGTCCTCTCAACTTACAAGCAAGCGCCACTCTCTCAATAGCGATCATGTAGGCAGCATCACGCATGTAAACTCCCTTTTCCTTCGAAAGGTCCGCAACCGCTCTGTAAGCGCTGGACATTTTCTGGTCTAATTTCTGCAGAACTTCTTCCTTTGGCCAGTAGTAATTCATGTTGTTCTGAACCTGCTCGAAATAGGAACAAGTTACGCCGCCAGCATTAGCAAGGAAATCAGGGATAAGGAAAATATTTCTTTTTTTGATAACTTCGTCTGCTTCAGGGGTAATTGGTCCATTCGCACCTGAAGCAATGATCTTGACCGTGCTGGCTATATCGTTCACATTATCGATTCGAATTTCGTTCTCTTTCGCGGAAGGCAGAAGCACCGTCACATCCTTGGACAACCACGCATCGCCATCTTCCTTTTTCCAACCCAAGTCTGCTGCTTTCTGGGGATCGATTGTGCCGAACTTGTCCGTAATTCTATCGGGGGAATTAGAGATGATGTACTTGGGATCTATGCCATCATCGCAGCTATAGGTGTAAGGTTTCTTCTCATTATTATCCCAGCAGGACATTGCAACTACTTTACCGCCGATTTCCGTGAACAACTCGCACGCATATTGAGCCACGTTTCCAGCTCCCTGGATGGAAGCTGTTGCGTTCTGTATCTGCATACCGAAGTCCTTGAAGGCTTCCCTGACAGTGTAGATAACTCCATATCCAGTAGCTTCCGTCCTTCCGAGTGAGCCGCCAGCGCCAAGCATCTTCCCGGTTATCACACCCGGTTTCTTTGCGCGAGCTATTGTCTCGTACTCATCCATCATCCAGAGCATGTGCTGCCCTGTAGTCATGACGTCAGGAGCCGGAACATCCATCTCGGGTCCAATAATATCGTAAACCTTACGAATCCAGCCGCGGCAAAGTCTCTCCTGCTCAAGCATGCTCATCTCGCGAGGGTCGCAGATAGCTCCACCCTTCGAGCCACCCAGTGGAATATCGACAACAGCGCATTTCCAGGTCATCCAGGTCGCCAGCGCGCGGACAGTATCAACTGTCTCCTCAGGGTGAAAACGAATCCCACCCTTTCCGGGTCCACGAGATGTGTTATGTTGAACTCTAAATCCCTGGAAAACCTTGACAGTTCCATCATCCATTCTCACCGGAATGGTAAAATGCATCTCCCTCTCGGGCACTCTCAACAATGCACGCGTACCACCATCAAGACCCAACTTCTCTGCAACCGCATCGAACTGCTGCTGAGCCATCTTAAAGGGATTGAACTTCTCCATTATTTCCTCCCTACAGTATATTTTTTGGGTTTATGATTCTAATATTTCTACAGCCTTATCCAACATATCATCCGGATCAACCAGTACAATATGATCCTCCAAACCACACAGGATATCTCTCGCGCGGTCGAAATGTTCCTTCGGCACAATTATTATAGCAGGAATATTCAGAGATTGGCACGGATAAAGCAGATCCTCACAAGTAATATTGTACGTCGGAACTCCCAGTATCTTGTGAAAATACGTTATCACCAGCGAAATATCATCGCTCTTCGTGATGAGTTTAATAAATTTGCCGTGGTTATCAACACCGTTTCCTAAAGGTATGGTGCCGTAACCCCTGCATGCCAGGTGAGTCAAAAATAAAGAGTCCACTCCCTCTGTATAACCCACAATTTTCATGGTTATAACCTCCTTATAAACTGTTATTAAACCTTGTATAATATATTATTTGATAGTTTTCAAAATTACTAATGAGTTCGATTTCAATTATGTTTTCCACAATTCTCTCTTCTTAAAAAAAGCTAAACTAAATTAATATAATCATCATTTTAGTCAAGGAATATTATATTTTTTTCTACTTAAAATAATTAAACAGCTTTCTTGTGAAATGGTTACTTATATTTAGTATCCCAAACTTGGTATTCATGGGGCTTTGTCTGGGCTCCTCTGGTTAACAACCATACATGTAGAATGCATTTCAAACTAAATACTTCAATCCTTTTTTGGTGGAAATTAGTGTTTTGGTGATTTAGTGGCAGACCTCGATTTACCTTCACCATTTGAAATTCGTTTTTCCGTAGTATTGATATTAAATGAATTAACGGTAATAGTCAATAACAAATATACTCTGCGGGTTTTTCATCGTTCATTTTTTGTATTTCTTCAATAGTAGTTGAGTTGAGCATATATTCTGTATAAACTTGCTCATATTCATTTTGTTCAACTGCTCTGAACGTCCCTGAGTATCATTTATCCCTCGTAGTTTCAACGAAGTGGAACCCGTCCCTCGTAGCCCAACGGCAGTATTTCTTGTTATGTTTAATTAGCGAAGTGGATACCATACTGCAACCTAACAATCTTTAATACTCATATTGAATTTTTAATAATATTGTGCACCTGAGTTGCTAATTAACTAGAAAAGATGTTTGTGAAGTTTTTTTTCTCCTTGCCTTTAATTCGAGCATTATTACCTTATTAAAAACTATTTCTAAATTCGAAGGAGAAAAAATATGAAATTCTATAAAACCTTACTTTTGCTCGCTATAAGCATATTGCTTATTACGCTCTGCTGCTCTAAGGACGATGAAAATGACCAGCCCAACGAATATCCTACCAGGACCGACCCTTTCGAAGTCACCTCCGCTGACAGCGCGGACGTATCAGGGCAGGGCATACTCACCCTCATCGATGGCACTGAACTCACCGTTTACGGTTCCAGCGGCTTGACAGTTTTCATGAAACTCGATATCAGCGAACGCGACCCGGTACCGGACAAGGTATTCTACCAATTCCTATCAGATAATCATCCGGATTCGATGCTGATATCGGGACCAATACCATCTAACGCTGTGCAGGAATCGCTGGTAGTGATCTGGGAATGCCATGTGGGTACTGTCAATGTAGTCGAACCTAGCATCGCGGGTGGTACTTTCACCGCGATCGTCGGAGGCTTCGCGCAATATATCGAGCTGGCATGGCCCTGGCAGGACCAGGCGCGAAAAAACAACACTTCACTCACCGATGTAACCCTTGAAGATATCCCTTACTACGAGCAATACAGTACACCCCACTGCTGGGCGGCTGTAACCGCAATGCTCGATCACTATTATTACAACCTCCCGGAAGCCTGGATATCCACCAAGTTCTGGGAAGTCGCGGGAAGGTTAGGCTGGGCTGACGGCACTAATACATTCAGTATGAGACTCGGGTGGGCTTACTCTAATTTCGTAAGCGCCCAGGTGGGAGTAGATCCCTATATCTATGTCCCGTGGTTCCCGAGCAGCTTGAGAAAATACCTGCATACCCAGGTGATAGACAATGACAGGGTAGTGGGCTTGTTTATGGACTCCTACGAAGGTCCCGACGCGCACATGGTGCTGGTCGTCGGGATAGCCAATCCCGGTGAATCCAACGAAATCCTGATAATACACGACCCCTCAGAAGTAGAAAACGGGATGTACAAGCAGATCTACTGGCACGAGTTAATCACTAACGCCCATGACTACGGCGATATCTCCTATGCAGGCAGCTTTAGAAACTATTATATGGCAGTGGTCGTTCCAAAAGCAGAAAGTGAAGCGCGCAAAACCGCAACGCTATCCATCGGATACCCCGGGACGGAACCCTACGGTACCCATCTCGATCCTGATACTTCTTCAAGAGAACTAGGTCTGCGCCGGGCAGCAGCAAAACTCGAGATAGACGTAACTCAAGGCGGCGAAAAGGGATACCGCTGGGTTGGGATTTCAGGAGGAGTCCTGCCTACAATATCGAACGAACATAACCTCCACCCATGGGTGAGAGTCTATAACGCCAATGAAACAGATCGTAACCTCCAGCTTCACTCATCAATATACCAAAATTCAACCCGGCTGACAGGTTCAAATTATAAACCGATAACCGTCCCCGCAAAAAGCTGGATCGAGGATATTAACGATACTCTTGTATTGGATGGAATAATTACACAACCTGGTGAGTATGAACTCAAAGTGGACCTCTACGGCGAGACCATGCTCGACCACCATGACCAACTCAACATCTTATTTGTGGTGGATACCATCATCACCGATTCTGAATTCGATGTGTTGATTAGCCCGAGCACTATCAACGTCGGTTACGGACAGGATGTCAATTTCGAAGTGACTCCCAGAGCAATCCCTGGAGAATGCTGGATCAGCATGGAGATATACCTTGACGATACTACAGGCATCGAAAACTACCTTGGTTTCGCCCTTTTAATGCCCGATTCCGTAGCTCCAGTTTCTATTGACGGCTGCTTTCTGGACGAATTCGAGCACGGGATCTGTCCCGGTTCCAGCCACGAACTCATCTTTATCTTCGAAGACTATTGGGGATGCCTGGTTGATATCTACGAAGTCAAGACCATCCCCCTGAATTTTACCGGTGGTTTGACCAGCGCATGGGATTTCTACGATAACCCTGAACTCGAAGTCGATCTTGATTCATATTCTGAGTTCTTCCGACCAATAACTGTAGGCTCAAACTCGTTCAGCTTCAGCTACGATACCACCTACCGGGACAGCATGTTTGATGACACGATGAGCGCCTACCTGGAGGAATTGCCTCCCGGTGACTATATCCTTGAATATACCTACAGCCGGCACGTGAATGTAACAGTCAACGGATGCGATTTAACTGGAGAGCTCCAGACTTTCCTCCATGTCATTGGTTTAGATATGCATGACCCTGTTGAATCAGAGGAGGAGCATGACGAGCAACTATGGTACTTGATGGATTCACTCTCCCAAAATCATGTCACCTTCAGTGGTCCAGTACGGATCGGCGTTGGCTGCCCATGGCTTGATAGTTGTTCGGTAGCGATGTGGTTCGAAGAAGGTGACTGCATATATTCAGAAGCTGATGAATTTCACATAAAGATTGATGAATGCCGGGACATCTACTGGTGGTACAATGATACTACTGACAGGTGGGTACGGGTGGATTCATCATTCTCGGATAGAGTTATTGCCGAATCGGCAGATACTACCCGTCCGAATGTTACTCCCTGGATAGGCGCGGGGGATTTCAAGATTGAAGGAAGAGAGTAGGAAGAACTGAGTCAAGGCGAAAGACTTGACTTAGAAATTCCGGTAGCAAAATCACCGAGCCG
>JAFGQG010000003.1 GCA_016935765.1 bacterium | reverse complement strand
CAAGGAGATGAAAAATGGCAAAAAAGGCTGCACCAAAGAAGGCTGCCCCTAAGAAGGCTGCTCCCAAAAAAGCTGCAAAGAAAAAGAAGTAGATTATACGGTTTGTTAAGTTTTACAGTTGTAGCGTATCAGAATGACTTATTCATCCTGGTACGCTTTTTTTTAATTAAAAACTGAACTTAATTTACAAGATATCAAAAGCGTTTAACATATTGGAGGGGGGTTAAATTGAACCCCGCAATTATCTGCACAGAACCGTTTTATATGTATTGACCATTTTCCCGTCCAGATTCAACTCCACAAGATATACTCCTGAAGACACCGGATTTTCCAGGTAGTCTGTTCCTTGCCATAAGAATCTATGCTGTCCTATACATAATTCTTTACCAGCGAGGTTTTCAATCAATTCACCTTTTATATTGAATATTCCTATATCAATTTTTGCGGCTTGTGTCAAGATTATATCGATATTCATTATGGAGTTGAAAGGATTAGGGTACAAATTGCATTCAAATTCACCAGGTATGATCGTTTGTTTTTCATCGATCGCTGTCCGGTTCTTAACGGAAACGATCATGGATTCCGTATCCGAATTTTCAGACACGTCTAAAATGGTAACTTCAATGATATAGTCGCCGTCAGGAAGTATCCCTGTATCCCAGCAGGAAGATGTATCGGAGGGTTCAACGATCGAATCCCCGTCTGAATTTGTAATAATGTGGTAATACCTGGGACCGTCAGGATATGATGAATTACAGACGGAATCCCTTTTATAGATAGTGTTACACATGTAGTAGTTATCCCAACCATAATATGAGTCGAGTCCCTGGTTGCAGATATACCCCAGCTTATCGTCAACTATTAAGGAACTGTCATCGAACGCCTTTATTGAGTATCTGATTTCGTAAACATCGGTCATATAGAAACTTGTATTGTAGTAATCAGCGGTCTGTACGATGATATCGACCTTCCCGTACAAGCTATCAGGATTAAGGTAGACATTATCCCTGTTATTAACGGAGAACGCGAAAGGTTCATCATCGAAGACGTTCAATATATACGGCGGGTACAGTTCAGTATGGTGCTCCAGCAGGAGTAGTGGATTCTGTGTACAATACCACCAGCCGTCGTACCATGAGGCTGTTCGGTTTTGAACACGGGCGAAGTGAAGGTGCTCGAAATCCGGGAAGTTAACGTATTCCCCCATAAAATCTCCCACGTTTACTGTATCCCCATCATCGTAAGGAATGGACGATTGAATGAGGTGCGCATAAATCCAGCCCATATCGGTTCCGGCAGAGGCTGTGTCATTCACCAACACTCTCCAATGGTATGTTGCGCTCGTCGTCAGCACCGCTCTAACCACCCCTTTTGAAACGGAATAAACAGGCTGGTGGTATTCCCCCATGATATCGATCCCGGGATGAAGATAGGGATAGGAACCGAAGCATTGAATTACACCATAAGAATTGCCTATCGTGTGCGGTCCTTCAAACGGTTCCACCGGCCATGGATAATTCCCTTCCTCTAACTTCACCTCCATGCGTACGCTTTGACATTCTTCATTTTCGATGATCTCTTGAGTTTCTCCATTCCTGGATAGTTTAATCAATCTACCGCGGCAGTATTCTCCCTCCCTGCACTGAATCCCCAGGTATAGTGTATCATTCACAATAAATACGTCTCTTATTCTATTTTCTGATTGAAAGATTAAATTATATGTATCGTTTTCTTCATCGAGTCGCAATAAACTATTCCTTGTGCAAAGATAGAAAAAATTAGAATTAAGGTCGTAAAAACACTTGACAATATCGTCATATTTATCATAAATATTCTTGACAAGTAAACCTTTATTATAAATAAATAAAGAATCACCGGAGAGTAGATATATCCTGCCATCTTCACCCAACTGGAAGCTTCGGAAAGCAGGATATTCGAAAGAATCATGAGAAACCAGATCAACTTCAACAATCTTTCCCATGCTTGAGAATGCGATGTACCCGCCATCGGGCGCAACTTGCAGGTTTATTATCACCGGGTATGATCTTTGCCACACGAGGGAACCTTGAACATCATAAAACCTTAAAACGGCAAGCGCTGCGCCTTCATAGCTCTCCACAGTTATGATGCAGCCGATTCTCGAAAAATAGAAGCCATTCCCTTCAACATTGAACCTGCAGATCTCGCTCAAGTTGCAAGCATTATGGATTACTACAGTATTGCCATCGACCCTGGCATTAATTTCATCCCCTACGCAAGCCGGTTCATCATATAACAGCTTTCCGACTTTTGAAATGCCCACGTCAGAGAAGGAGCTGGCCGGAAATAATGCTAGTAAAACTACTATAAAGAAAATCGAATTTTTTAACATAAAGCCATCCTGGTGGTATTAAAAATAAATCCCTCTAATATTAATTGCAAGTAAATAATTCAGGCATGCAAAAGGAAAAGCACTTCCAAACAATGCAGATAAAGAGAATATATAATAACAGACACTCTCAAGTTTATTACATAGATTCTTCATCCAGTTGAAAATAGGTTTGAAATTGCAGAGAAATAGTATTGTAGTGAAGGGAATGAAAGAAAGTGCAAGGGTGAGTATGAGCTGGATACACTTACTATGGATTCACCTTATTTACACAAATATAACGTTTTATCAAATTCAGCTTGCTTTTGAACGCGCAGTTTATAAATTTAGCGTAAAGTGCAAAATGGAATAAACCTATGACTGAGACCCCAAAAATCACAATAAGCCACGGCAGTGGCGGGAAACTCACCCATGAGTTGATTAAGACACTCTTCCTGGAACAGTTCAACGCTCCTCAGCTCGCACCTCTTAACGACTCCGCGATAATTGATATTAACGGGCAGAAATTGGCGTTCACGACCGACAGTTATGTTGTTAACCCTCTGTTTTTCCCTGGAGGCGACATAGGTAAACTAGCAATATGCGGTACTGTTAACGACCTTTCTGTGATGGGCGCTAAACCGCTCTTCATCTCGTGCGGCTATATTATTGAAGAGGGACTGGAATATGATGCACTGGCAAGGATAACACGCTCCGCTGCTGAAGCAGCCCAACAAGCCGGCGCGGCAATAGTTACGGGAGATACCAAGGTGGTGGAACATGGAAAAGGCGATGGTATCTTTATCAACACTTCAGGCGTGGGTATATGTGAATATGAACTTCCCGGAAAGATCGAGACCAGTGACAAGGTCCTGGTCAGCGGTCCAATCGGCGACCATGAAGTTGCTATCCTGGTTGCAAGGGGTGGTCTCGACTTCCAGGTGGAGATAAAAAGCGACTGCGCGCCCCTGTGGGACCTAATCTCCAAAATACTCTCAGTTTCGAATAAAATCAAGTTCATGCGCGACCCCACTCGTGGCGGTCTGGCTACCGTATTAAATGAACTGGTCGAAAACAAGGAATATGGAATCCAGATCGAAGAGGCAAGCATACCTATAAGCGAGAAGGTTAATGGAGTTTGTTCACTCCTGGGTTTTGATCCCCTGTATCTCGCAAACGAAGGCAAGGTGGTAGTAGTGGTCTCTTCGAATGATGCGATGAAGGTGCTGGATGCGATGAAAGGACATGCACTCGGGGATGGAGCTGCCTTGATCGGGGAAGTTGTGGCTGAACCCGCTGGATTGGTGGCGATGAAGACAAAGGTCGGGGGAAGAAGAGTAGTAGATATGCTGGTCGGAACCCAATTGCCCAGAATATGCTGAAACAAGGAGTCACTTTGGGAGAATATTATAAAAGAGCGAACAAACCATATCTTGTGACTGAGACTGAAAATTCGAACGTTTACGCATCTGCAAGTTTAATTATTGGTATCATTGCTATACCAACTGGCGTAGTACTGCTTGGATTCATTATTGGAATAATAGCCATTGTTGTGGGATTAGTCGCTTTACAGAGGGAAAAGGAGCAGCCTGAACTTGGGGGGCACAACAAGGCTATCACCGGCATTTTCCTCGGTGCTACAGGCGTTTTTGTGTCCATCATGGTCATTGTGTTCGCCGCGTTCGCTCTTCCTTATTTCTCTAAATTCGGCGGTGGGGGAATAGCTGATGTTACAAAGAGCTATTCGGAGATCAGGAATGCACACGTCCAGGCAAATCTCGCGGTTGTGCAAAGCCAGCTGAAAAATATATTCGTGTCTCAGCAATCCTACTTCGCTGAGAATGACCGGTACGTGCCACCATGCAGATTGACAATGAATAACACATGGTTCGATCAAAGGGCAAAACGAACCGCTGAAACTCTGTACATTCAATTCCCATCCTCTGCGCATATCTTCGATTTTTATCTTCGGCGGGACGGCGGATGCTGCGCTATCCCCAACGGTATAAACCCGATGGTCGAAGGCAAGGTTGACTCCGTATATTGCCTTCCTACAGGGGAAATAAGGATCGCGTATAAATACTGAAATCCTTCCTGCATTCCCAGGGGAGATAGATAGTTATAAGTTATTTTAAATTAACAAAATAGTATATTGATATTTTGTACGAAGGTTTTAAAATTTGCCATTTTATACTTGTTAATTTAAATATTTTATTATATCTTATAAAGTTAATAAATTTACGAAAAATGCATGAGGCATTAATGGAAAAAAGAACACTGATAGTAGGATTAGGTAATGATATCTTAACCGATGATGCCGTCGGTTTGAAAGTAGCTGGGATTTTAAAAGAAAAACTCCCTGCTGATATCGTGAAGGTCGAGGAATTCTCAGTGGGCGGCTGGGATCTCCTTGAGATGATGAAGGATTATCCGAGAGCGATTCTCATCGATTCAATCAAGACACAGGACGGGAGAGCTGGGCAAATCCATAAACTGACCCTCGAAGACCTGAAACCTACCTACCATATTACAAATCCCCACAGACTGAATTTCATTACAATTATAGAACTTGGAAGAAAACAGGGATACAACATACCTGAAGTATTAATCTATGCGATTGAAGTGGAAGATAATACCACTTTCAGCGAAAAATGCACACCCGAGGTCGAGAAGGCTATTCCCAAAATCGTGAATACAATTCTCAATGAAAATTTCGAACGTGTAATTACTTGACAAAATAATATATATATGACAAAGTAAATCAAAATGCATACGGCAAGGATCAGAAATTTTTCGATAATAGCGCACATTGACCACGGCAAATCTACACTCGCGGACAGGCTTCTCGAATATACACATACTGTGCCTGACAGGAGAATGGAGGAGCAGGTTCTTGATTCAATGGACCTAGAAAGGGAACGGGGCATCACCATAAAATCCCATGCTATCCGCATCGATTATAACGCCAAGGATGGCAAATCCTATATTTTAAACCTTATTGACACTCCCGGTCACGTGGATTTCACTTACGAGGTATCCAGGAGTCTTGCCGCATGCGAAGGTGTTCTTCTCCTTGTGGACGCGTCGCAGGGCATCGAAGCCCAGACGATAAGCAACCTTTACCTGGCGCTGGAGGCAAACCTGACCATAATTCCCGTGCTCACCAAGATCGACTTGCCTGCCTCCAATACAAGCCTGGTTGGAGAAGAACTTTGTGAACTGCTGGATGTGCTCCCCGATGAATTGATCCTGACCAGCGCGAAGGAGGGGATAGGCACTGAAGAGATTCTCGAGTCTATAATCAGCAGAATCCCACCACCGGTGGCGGACGATAATGACAAATTACGCGCTCTTATTTTCGATTCCATGTACAACACTTACAGGGGCGTGATAATCTATACCAGGGTGTTCGAAGGTTCCGTGAAGGCGGGGGATATTATAAAATTTTTTACCTCGGGAAACAGGTACGAGGTGGATGAAGTAGGTTATTTGAGATTGGATTTTATCCCGGCAAAAGACCTTCAAGCTGGGGAAGTCGGTTACATAATCGCTAATATCAAGAGAATCGAAGATGCGAAGGTCGGGGATACTATTACTCAAGCAGAAGATCCCGCGACCAAACCCTTACCCGGTTACAGGGATTTCAAACCAATGGTTTACAGCGGATTGTATCCTACCGACAATGATGATTTTGAGGATTTACGTGACGCACTGTCCAAATTGAAGCTCAACGACGCTTCCCTGTTCTTCGAGCCGGAGACTTCGGTCGCGCTGGGTTTTGGATTCAGATGCGGTTTTCTCGGCATGCTGCACCTTGACATAATAAAGGAAAGACTGTCCAGGGAGTACGGAATGAACCTTATCGCCACGGTCCCCAACGTCGAATACAGAGTGGACTTGAAAACGGGTGAAGAGATAACCATCGATAATCCGTCTATGTTGCCCGATCCGGTCAGGATCGACGCGATAGAAGAACCATTCGTTGAGGCTGAGATAATTACCGACAACGAGTTTATTGGAAACGTGATGCAGTTAATTATGCAGAGAAGAGGGGAATATAAGACGACCGAGTACATCGATCCGGCCAAAGTGATGATCTACTTTACCGCGCCCCTATCAGAGATCATCTTCGATTTTTTCGATAAGCTGAAATCCATCACGAAGGGTTACGCGTCCCTTGATTACAAGTTCACAGGCTACAAACCGAGCGACCTGGTCAAGCTGGATATTCTGATAAACGATGACCCCGTTGATGCTTTATCCTCGATAATTCACAGGGATAAATCGTATTTATGGGGGCAGAGACTATGTTCGAAACTGAGAGAGCTTATACCGCGCCAGTTGTTCGAGGTGAAGATACAGGCGGCAATCGGCGCTCGTGTGGTTTCTAAGAGCAAAGTGCACGCTTTGAGGAAGAATGTAACAGCGAAATGTTACGGTGGAGATATAACGCGAAAGCGCAAACTACTGGAACAACAGAAGGAAGGTAAGAAAAAAATGAAGCAAGTGGGAAATGTTAGCTTGCCTCAAGAGGCTTTTTTTGCTATACTTGAAATAGAAAAAGTATGATAGGAGTGTAAAATGGCTTTTAGTGTAGATAAGAAGAAGAAAAAAAGAAAACCGAAGAGCAAGACCCGTGAATGGATAGAGACTATTATCTATTCGCTGGTTATCGCGCTTATTCTAAGGACATTCCTGGTGCAGGCGTTCAAGATACCTTCAGGCTCAATGGAGAAAACGTTACTGATAGGGGACTTTCTGTTGGCGGAGAAAATAACTTATAGACTAAGGGATCCCAAGCCGGGTGATATAGTTATCTTTAAATTCCCCATCAATCCCAAGAAAGACTACATAAAACGATGTGTTGCGACCGAGGGACAGACTGTAACCATCAGGGACAAGGTTCTGTACGTGGATGGGGAGCCATTCATTGAGACGCCTGGGATGCAGTACATTGACCCGCGAGTTATTATACCGACGATCTCCAACCGGGATAACTACGGACCATTCAAGGTGCCGAAGGACCATTTCTTTATGATGGGTGACAACAGGGATAACTCGCAGGATTCCAGGGTCTGGGGCGCTTTACATAAAAAATATATCAAGGCAAGACCCCTCTTCCTTTACTTCTCCTGGGCTCCGGATGCGCGCGCTCCTAAATGGAGATCGCCATATCTCGCCTCGGTTTTCCAGATATTCTTCTATAACCTGACGCACTTCCCGGTCAGAATAAGATGGAACAGGATCGGAAATATAATTGAATGATCCAGAACCTCATTGGAATATAAGAATTATGTTATCAGAAATAACGATAACCGTCAATGATTTTGAGATCGGGGGGAATAACCCCCTCACTCTCATTGCGGGACCATGCGTAATAGAGTCCGAGGAAATGATCTTCCAGGTCGCGAAAACCATGAAGAACCTGACGGAAAAATACGGTATCCCATACATATTCAAATCGTCCTATGATAAAGCTAACCGGATGTCCATAGATTCCCCGCGTGGCGTTGGGCTCGAAGTTGGTCTCGAGATAATAAGGAAAATGAAGAGTGAATTTGATTTACCGGTACTCCTTGATGTTCACCAGGTCAATGAGATCGCTCCGGTCTCTGAAGTAGCTGACATCCTTCAGATCCCTGCATTCCTCTGCCGCCAGACCGACATCGTGCTAGAAGCCGCAAGAACTGGTTTGCCGCTCAACATTAAGAAAGGTCAGTTCATGGCTGCTGAGGACATGAAATATATCGCTGAAAAGGCGGCATCGGTCGGGAACAATAAAGTGATGCTGACGGAAAGGGGAACGAGTTTTGGGTACCACAACCTGGTGGTCGATATGCGCAATCTCTTTAAAATGAAGGCATTAGGATACCCCGTAGTTTTTGATGTAACTCACAGCATGCAGCAGCCCGGCGGCATGGGAGGATCATCTGGCGGCACTCCTGAATTTATTATGCCGCTGGCAAGGGCGGGTGTAGCGGTCGGAATCGACGCGCTCTTCATGGAAGTGCACCCGGACCCGTCGAACGCATGGTCAGATAAGGGTACCCAACTGAAGCTGGAAGCGGTAGAAACGGTAATCAAGCAGGTACAGGAAATCGATGAGCTGGTAAAGAGATATTAAGGTTTATAAATATACTGCAAAAGTGCGAATTCAGATATTTTTTCTGTGTGGTTTATTATAATGCGATCATTTCTCACAAGTGGACTTACACACACACGGAGCTGCTTTCTTTGTGATCTCGAACTTGAACTCGTGTCTTTTTTTGAAATAATTCCCGAAAATCCTGACCAATCCGAAGTAAATAATCACGGATAGCAGGCTAAAGAGCACCCCCAACTCCTCCAATGTCTCACCGCGTCCCAGCAATTTCGCGGCAAGAACCCCTATAAAATACCCTAATATGAGAATGATCACGGGAAACAGGAATACTATCATTGAAGCTTTAACGCGACCCGAAGCATCATATTCAACCGTGACGAGGCTTCCCAATGTAAAACCCTCGGGATTATCAGCAGTTATAACATCTCCGTTATAGTTAAAAATGTTGACAGTATGTTTCGAACCGCAACTGGCGCAGCCTTCACGACGCTCCAGCTTTACCTTTGCTTCACCTTCCGGCAGTAATTCCACTATTCTTCCAATTTCTTCCGGCATTTTCTTTTTCCCAATCTTTTAATTTCTTTTTTCTATTTTCTCAATTTCCTCTTATCTCAACTACGGAGTAATTCTCTTCCCAAGCGCTTCCCTCTTCCCCGGACTGTTGTCAAACACTTCGATAACATGGTATATCACACCAATAAACTGCTTCTCAAATTCACCGTGAAAGAAGCTGTGCACCAGGTTGATATACTCTACAACCTTTTTCTCATAGCCGGTCAGTTCCGGGTCGTCCGGGTGCAGCATCTGTACTATCGCTCTGAACTCAAATGACGGTACGTCCAGGAATACCACGGACACTCCCGGATCAACCATCAGATTAAGGAAGGTATGAGTTTCGAATTCCGGGGTGGAATATAGTTCCAGTGAAACCTGTTTCGTGAAGTCAAATGTTTCTTCAGGATTTGTGTACAAGCTTTCCAGAATACCTAGTTTCACCCCGAAATCCTCGTCGATCTTTGCCTTCAGCAGGCTGATTATCCCGTCCAGCTTCTCTGCCCTGGGTACGAATCCCATGCCTTTTACCGCGTTATTTATCGAGTATTTCGAATCCTTGCGAACGGTGCCGTGACTGGCAACCGCCCCGTTATGAGGACCTGAAAGCGAAGGAGGCTGGTGGTTTTTTATATTATCCAGCATTTCGAGTCTTCTTTCGAAATTCCAGTTCAAAAATGCCTTCGGGAACTCATGAATTTCGAACTCCTGCCACTCGCCCTCGACTTCTGCCTTGATGATACCATCGGAGTACTTTGACATATCCACGCATGTCTGCCTGAATACGCCGTTCTCCCAAAAATCCGATTCAGAATGTTCCAATGATCCAGCCAGAAGAACTCCTCCCGAACCAAACAGCAGAACTAACAGGAAAAAAAACAGCTTAAAATCCATTATATCTCCTGGTATATTGTTCACTATAGATATATATAGTGAACTGTTTGTATGTTTTTTGTTTTTGTTTTAGGTTTCATTTTTTGTGTTT
>JAFGQG010000123.1 GCA_016935765.1 bacterium | reverse complement strand
TAAGACTTCTCATGATATATTTGCTTAAGATATATCCAAATGATTCATAACATTACAAGTTCGAAATTGAAACATACGTAAATATTTTTGAACTAATTATGAAGGATTAGAAACTATGAAAAATATGGTGTATTATATTCTTGCACTCGTTTTAGTTCTTTTTTCATCGTGTATCTTTGATGATAAAAGTAGTGACAAAGACGATGAGGCTAAGTCTGATATTATTTTTGTGCAGGAAGTAATTGCAAATAATGGAGCAGTGATCGAAGCATCCGGTTACTCTTTAGAGATTCCACCCGATGCCCTTCCCGAAGATACTGAGATAAGCGCTGTTTCAGTGCCACCACAGGATACACCGACAGAACATATCCTTGGCGGTATCAATTTTGGCCCATCTGGTATTAAGCTAAAAAAACCGGCTCTTGTTGAAGTTCCATTAGAACTACCTTCCGACTGGACACCTGGTGAGCTTGTACCCATTTATGAATTTCCTTCAGATGATCCAAGCCTTGCAGTTTGGAACGGATATTATGCAGAAATTACAGCAAAAGACGGTAAATACAAAGCTATTGGCCCTGTATTCCATTTTTCAGGAAGTCTTTTTATCCGTAACTGCCACAGCGGAACAATGGAATTTATTATGAACGACTTCAAAGAGAGGGGGTGTAATTCCGAGGATGCGTTTGATTTGGTAAAAGAAAAATTTCCTGATATGGCTGATATTACAGTCGGTACAGAGAAAATTAAGGATAAGGAAATCCAGAGAATTCTCGGGACTTTTTTCGATGAAAAGTACACATACAACAGAGGCGAAGAAGTCCCTTCAGATGTAATCAGTGAACTTTCACAACTGGCATCGGAAGGTAATCTTGTAGTTATAGCTTTTACCAGTGAGGAATGGTCCGAAATGAATGCTGATGGATTGTATCCTGGCATGGCCCACACTGCAATCCTTGAGCATAAAGATGGTGTCGTTCGGATACGAAATTCGGCAAACATCCTTTCGAATAAAAAACTTCTCGACGCACTGGGAGGAACAAATCTTGTATATTATGATTGGGATAAAATAAATGAATTTCGTGAACTTCAGGTAGGTGTAGGTGTGGAACTTACCTGCGGAGTTAGCCCCGGAGACTTATCTGCACCTGATATGAATCCTTACGGCTTGAATATCTATAATCCTCTCAACGGTAAAGACTGGAAAGGAATTGCATGGGAAGATCCGATCGCTTTCGTTTCAAGCGCATTGTCACGCAATTGGAGCAGCATATCTGGAATTCCACCCAGACCAAAACCATGGACCGCTATTAAAATATATGTTCAAAAAACATCTCCTCTTTCAAATCCATGTATAATTGAAAACCAATCGTTGACATTCGAGGTCACTATACCCGGATTTGTGAATGAGACCCTATCTTACGGCAGACCTTATTCACTTGTTACTAAAGATGGCCACCCCGGCATCCAATGGTATAACAATAAAGAAGGGGTGGAGTATATGGGGTTTATAATGAACCTCAACAAAAACCTTCAGGCAGGCAATACCTATACCTTCATCGGAGCATTTATATGGGGTAACGTTGAATGTGCAATAAATTTTTGGCATGGCGCTGTCAATCATGAGACCGAAAATAGGAAGGTAACGTTTCAATCCTCTGAAGGAACAGTAAATATAGAGGAATTTGGTTGTGAAAGTGGAAATATAATCTCCGGGAACTTTAATGTCAAAATTATAGGTAAACGTAGCGAGGAAGAAACGATTGAAGGTACAATATCAGGTACTTTTAGCTTCGAGCACCTGTGACTTTTTTTATTCACATCAGAATATAATTTTCTTACGTAGAATTTTTTTATTATAACTTATTGCTGTGCATGCTGTTACACGTTAATTATTGTTATTTATGATGTTATGAATTTGGTGTCTCACTAACTGGCAGTCCGACGGTCATTAATTCATTATTTATAATTCTTGGCAGAGTGGCAGTTAGTTAGACTTTTTACCCCCTCCCACAATTTCCTTCAATTATAGATAACTTTATATATAAGTTTATACATTGAATTTTTTCATGAATGAACTCTCACTTTTTGGGAATCCTGAGCCTCTGGCAAAATGTCCCCGCCTGAGTTCGAATCTCGTCCGCATTCAGCAACAGAAGTCCAACGGTCAGTTTAGGATCACCATACCCAGAGGTCTCGCGAAAAGCTTGCGATTACGTAGCGGTGATATCATCGAAGCATTCATTGAGCGTGGTGACTTGGTTTTGCGACTCAGAAAAGGTGATATTCATTGACTCGATGTTTTGCCTATGCACGAGTATCGACCGGCGAACAGGCTAAAGGATTTTCGCTTGACGCCCAATTCAGTGAGATTGAACGCTATTGTAATCAAAGAGGTTTTTCTATCATTGAAAGATTCAGTGACTCAATGAGTGGTACTAAGCTTACCGAACGTCCCGGACTTATGGAAATAGTAACAAGAGTTGACGAACTCAAACCCGACTATATCATTGCTACCGAGACGGATCGTATTTCAAGAAATTCCTTTCAATTCGGGTGGATCGATACTCATCTCTCGATGAAGGGTACGAAGATCCTGCTTGTCAATGAACGGTCTGAAGCTGATCCAGCGGGGAGAGCATTTCAGAAGATCCGTGTGGTCTTCTCAGAATTCGAGAATGACCTCCGGCAATGGCGGATAAAGAGGGGACGAGCTTTGGCAATCAAGGCGCAGCGATTCATGAACCGT
>JAFGQG010000122.1 GCA_016935765.1 bacterium | reverse complement strand
AAGATGACGTGAGAAATTTATAATATTCAGGAGGAAATAAATGTTTAAAGGCTTTCTATCAGTGTTAGACGTAGATAGGAATTTATTGAAGTCGCTGCTTGTTTCAGCAAAAGTATTGAAGAATAAGCAATTCTGGGATGATGATCCTTCACCTTTAAAAGGACAGACTGGCGCACTTATTTTTTCGAAACCATCATTGAGAACGAGGGTAAGTTTTGAGGTTGGGATCAAGGAACTCGGTGGAAACAGCCTCTATATTGCCGGGAACGAGATACAAATGGGAGTAAGGGAATCAATTGCTGACATTGCCAGGGTTATTTCCCGATATGTAGATTTTGTGATAATCAGGACTTTTTCTCAGCGGGACCTTGAAGTTTTCGCGGAAAACGCAATAATTCCTGTAGTAAATGCTCTAACAGACCTTCTCCATCCCTGCCAGATAATGGGGGATATTTTTACTATTATGGAGAAACTGGGGCAGGTTGAGGATATTACTATTGCGTACATGGGTGATGGGAACAATGTCGCAAATTCCTGGGTCAATTTATCTTCGGTGCTTTCTCTGGACCTTAGAATAGGAACAGCGAGTGGCTGCGAACCTAATAAAAAAATTCTTGAGAATGCGTTAAGCAAGGCGAAAGGTTCCATAAAAATATGCTATGATCCTATCGAAGCTGTTAAAGACGCGAATGTCGTTTATACGGATGTTTGGGCTTCAATGGGTGAAAAGGATAAAACTGATGAAAAGGCGAAGCTGCTGCAGAAATTCCAGGTAAATTCGGACCTTTTAAGCGCTGCTTCCCCCGATGCGATAGTTATGCATTGTCTCCCCGCGGAGAGAGGGAAGGAGATTACTGACGAGGTGATCGACGGACCTCAATCCGTAGTATATGATCAGGCAGAGAACAGGCTTCACATGCAAAAAGCGATAATGGTACATTTACTTAGCGCTCTGAAAAGAATGGACTAAACGAAAGGTTAGAAGTAATATGTTCAGGATTTTTTGTAAATCAAAACTACATCATGTGAGAATAACACAGAAAGAATTGGAATACGAGGGCAGCATTACTATAGACACGGATATCCTTGAGGCTGCGGGTATGGCGCCTTATGAAAAAGTGCAGGTGCTTAATCTGAACAATGGCGAGAGATTCGAGACATACATTATTCCTGGTGAAACCGGCGCGAAGAACATTTGCCTGAATGGACCGGCAGCAAGAAAGGGAGAGATTGGAGACAAGATAATCGTTGTGGCTTATGCATTCGGAACAGAAGAGGAATTCAGGGGTAAGAGCCCTAAAACCCTCTATTTTGACGAGAATAATAATATCGTAAATATTAAAAATTAGACATGAAAAATTTGTCAGTTGTCGTTTTAGCTGCCGGGTTGGGTAAAAGAATGGGGGCGGATTTCCCTAAAGTACTCCAAAAAATAAATAATTATGCGCTTATCGATTTCGTGTTGAAAACATGGGAGAAGTTCGATCCATGGAAAACCATTGTAGTCGTGGGTTATAAAAACGAATTGGTTAAAGAGCATTTGAAAGATAAGTACAATATTGAATTCGCACTCCAGGAGGTGCAATTAGGCACAGCTCATGCAACCAAGATGGCTCTTCCGCTTCTCGATGAATTTCAAGGAGATGTAGCAGTTGTATGCGGTGACGCTCCATTCATTTCACTGGATACTATCAACAAACTGCTCGAGATCCATAAAAACACAAAAGCGCGCGCTACTCTCCTTACAGCATTCTTCGACAATCCCTCGAGTTACGGAAGGATCGTTCGAGGTCCAGGTGGAGAAGTACTACAGATAGTCGAATACAAAGACTGTACCGAAGAACAAAGAAAAATTAAAGAAATAAACAGCGGCACTTATATCTTCTCTAAGGAGCATTTGCTTAAAACCATCAGGAGAATTGATTCTGATAATATTCAAGGTGAATATTATCTAACTGATATCATTGAACTATTACGTGGGGATGGTGAACGGATCTCAGCACTAAGCGTTGAAGACAATAGGGAGGTAATGGGCATCAATTCACTCCAGGATCTTGAAGCCGCTATCGATTATTATAACAATTATTTCAGAAATTGTCAATAGTTTTAAATATATACTACTGTATATATCAGGGGACTCACAAAATCGATTTTGGAATTATTTTTATCCCGTATTAGGGTGTAAATTCTCTGCCAACGACGATTATCTTTATATGCTGCTCTTCGTCATAGTGGTCTTCAGAGCTTGTAGGGGATATGAAGTATAACCAGAGATTTTCAGTAGTACCGCTTCCGACATTAAGACCTTGGGGTCCAAAGACGGTTGCTGACGCGTATCTATTTGTTTTTCCGACTACATCGTTGACTGCATGGAAAGTTGCCGGCGCTGTATTATTATCATTAAAGATAGCTCTTACCACGAACGTATCCAAAGCGGGGTAGTAGCCTGGGAGCCAGTTTCCGAGAGAATCGGCTCTTAGTCCCATTTGAAGCGCTACAGCTCCGGTATTGGTTATGACGAATTTATCGGTATTTAACATATTCACGGCTGTATAAACATCGATAGTATCGATCTTCCATACGCTATCCATTTCCGCGTCGGGTGCAGCGATTGTAAACCCAATATTGAGGTTGATATACGTTTCTGTTTCAGCATCGGGCGGAAAATCTTCAACGTTGGTAGCAAGGTCACGCGCCCGGCATCGGAAATAGTATGTTTCTCCACCAAGCACGACCTCGGGAACGGTTGGACCAAATGTCGCGTGGGTTAATTCGGTACCGGTTAACCAGGCTGTCCATGCACCCGCGACGCCGACTTTATACTCCACATCGTAAACCCAGATTCCCCATCCTTCACCATCTTCAGTGGTTGTATCTTCACCAGCCCAGCTCACCTCGAAGGAAGTAGCGAAGGTCTCATCGGGAAGATCGTCGGTTTCTGAAATTGGAGGACGCAGATCAAGGTCAACCTTTCTGAATCCGCCATAAAGATGGTAAGTAGTTCCTTCAGCCCTTTGCGTAGCCGCTGAAGAACCGTTTCCTAAAACATCATTTAATTTATAGATACTGCCAGCTCTTCCTTCAGGAGATTCATCACCACCGTTAGTTAAACTGGACCATATCAATACATGACTTGTTCCTGTAGGAGGGTCTCCAAATAATAAACCAGAGAACGCGAGAACAACAATTAAACCGAAAACTAATAATCTTACTTTCATCGTTCCTCCAAATCTTATAAGGTATTTTCTTGTTCCGTTTTTAAAGTTAGAATTATACTTTTTAAACTAATATGCATAAATTACAAAATAATTGAACTTTTGTCAACAATTTTTCTCTATATTTTGTTTTTTTTCAATAATTTTCTGAATTTATATACTTTAATATTAGTATTTTTCATAAAAAAAACCATCAGATAATCATCCAACTATCTCATCTGATTTTAAAAAATCCAGCCAGCTTTTCTGAAAAAACTCGTAATTTATCGGGCAAGGAAAATCAGGACAATCGAAACATAATTCATAGCCCTTATTATTAGCGCATTCAGGCATCTTGCATACTGGATTGGGTCCACAACCTGAGCAATGCCCCTTCAAATATTTAGGACATCTCTCACAATATATACCGCATACACTAACTTTGACCTTCAATTTCTCTCGCTCTGCCATTTTCGCTCACTTACGAATTATTATTATTGACATTAATTGTACTTCTAATAACTTAATATAATAATGAAATGAAAAAAATCAATCTTTTTATTACATTTTTTCTATTACTTCTATTTTCACTGTCGAATTCGGAAACCTGGGAGAATGCAACCCGGGATGATTTCTCTTCAGGAATTCTGACCGGGGTGGATATTATAACACCGGACCCGGATGGTCTGGATGATGGAGCTCTCATGCTGGGGGATAGCCCCATAAACATAAATTTCCTGGTAGTCTATCCACCGGATTCAAGACCCGCAAGATTCTGCACAATATTCAACTCTTACGAACACGAGACTTTACCTCCAGTTCATCTCAAAGTTTATTTGCTCGCGGTCGAAACTTATAATTCAATCCGGTCAATACATGATAATGTGACTCTTTACTCATGTGATGAAGGCGGCGCAGAAGTCGACCTCCCCATCTCCTATTTCGACGGGATACTCTTTGGAGTCCATGATGCCTATGGATATACAGACCTTTCAAGCAGGGCAGTAGATCTCACCCGTAACTTTGCAGCCCTTAGAAACAAAGTAATAATCTTCACTCACAGCACCGTCTGGAACCGAGGATGGGGAAGTGGGAACTCGCACCCCAGATTCAATGAATTAGGCGATATCCACGGCTTGAACACATACCCTCAAGCTGATTACGATACATTTGAAGTCGTACGCAATGTCTCACCATCCCCAGGCGATTCGATATTTCATTATCCGTTCGAACTGCCAGACCCAATGACTGTCTCCTGGACTCACAGACGTGGTCAGATCCCCACGGATATCAACAACATGCTATACGCTGGTATCGGATTCCCCGATTATGAGGGCATCTATTTTTATGCCAATCCGATAACGGAATATAATTCCTGGGGAGTATTTCTCAATTACGGGCATACGAATGATTCACCTATCGAATGGGACATAAAATGCACGGTAAATTCGTTGTTCCTCGTTTCAAGAAGCGCGGAACTGATAGGCACATATACTTCAGATATATTTGACGCAGGTACTGAAGCAGGAATACTATCCGCTGAATGGAGTGAAACAACTCCACCAAGTACCGATGTTATAGTATCATTGAACGCGTCTGCCGATGGATTCACGTGGGATGGATGGAGAATAGTACCTTCGGGCGATATCATACCCCCCGTATGCGGAAGATACTTCCAATATAAAATAGAGATGATCGGAAACACAGTTAATCACCCGATACTCCATTGGATAAGATTCGAATACACTACCGAAGGACCTGACGCAGCAATTATCTCACCCATTCCCGGAAGCGTAACATCATGCGCAGACCAACAAATAATTGTATCTCTCAGGGATGAATACGGAATAGACCATCACTCCATCGTTTTCACTGTGAATGGAATTGACTACAGGCTTGGTTCAACAACTTTAACTCTGCTCGATTCCCTGCTTATTTTTGCGCCCACCGTTGCTTTCGGACACGGTGACACTGTTCAGGTTAGATTCCAGGATGCGGCAAACATCCTGGGAATTCCAATGAGGGATACGCTTTCATGGTCCTTTATCGTTGACCTCGCACCCCCAAATATTTACGATGAATACCCTCCAGCTGACAGCATCCTTTCGAGTCCCCCTGAGACAATTTACGTTCATGCTTACGATGATTACACCCCCGTTACAGCGGATGAAGCCTATTTCAGCGTAAACGGGGATGTCTATACTATCTCACATCCTGCGGCAGGATGGGATGGCGACATGTTCTATCTTCTCACTTCTGAAATCAGCACACTCATGGACAGCTCCGAGCTGGTGCTAATAGAAGTTGTTATGTTGTGTGATTCCCCGGATTATTGTGATCCGAGCTGTATCGAGCCTTATTCCTGGAGGTTCATTATCGACGCGGTTGGTCCGGAGATCAGCCTTTTAGCACCACCTGAAAGCATATATATATCATGCGATTCCATCGATTTTTTACTCCAAATCACCGACATCAACGGAATTGACCAATCCTCGATCTACATCGAGTATAACGGGTTAATGTTCCATTTCCCTGAGAATATGACTTTTTCATCGCCTATATTAACATTCACGCCCCCGGTTCATCTGAGGGATACGACAGGGGCGACCCTCACACTGGTCTATGTTGAGGACGCGCTTGGCAACGCGCGGGGACCGCTAAGCTGGTACTTCAACTTCGATTTTGAGCCGCCTGTGATCGTTGGCTTATACCCTGAGGACCTCGATATCATAGGTCACCCGCAGCCCGAAATACGGGTTCGAATTCTTGACTCCCTTGCCGGCGTGGACCCGGACTGTATAGTATTTACTCTCGATGGAACCGAATACCGGGTTCCTGATATCACCTGGGATGGCGATGAAGCGATGCTTTCGACGCGGTCATTAGACCTAACCTTCGATGACGGAGACACGGTATATTTGTGCGTTACAGCCTGTGACAGGGGGGAGATATGCCCGGCGAACATAATGGAGGAATACTGCTGGAGCTTTGAGGTGAATCTGAGTGGACCGGAAACCCAACTGCTCGAACCAACAAACGCCTCGTACACAGCCTGCGATTCCCAGGATCTGATAATGCGTATATTCGATCCGAACGGTGTAGTTGAATCCTCAATCCTATTCGAATATATGGGGGAACTCTACCGAACCAGTTCGCCAAACCTGTACTATGCTGACACCATCCTGGTATTCCATCCATCGAGTCGCTGGTCTGATGGCGACATGATTACGTTCTCCGTACTCGAAGCGGAGGACAGCATAGGCAACGCGCTTTCGATGCCGGAACGCTGGTATTTCATAGTCGACCTCGAGCCCCCAATCTTCACGAACGAAGGACCTCCTGATGGCAGTGTGATAGCAACTACGCAGCCATTTTTCGAGGTCGAGATCCATGACAGCGGGGCAGGATTAAACCCGTTCCTGCTATGGTTTGTGATACTGGGCGACACCTTCAGGATCGGGACTCCCGGCATTGGCTGGAATGGCGAAGTACTCTCTTTCGAAACCGGACTCGCAGGGATCGAATACTCAGATATCGAAACTCTTGAGATATGCGTCCATGCGGAGGATGCCCCTCAGTGGTGCGACCCGAACATGGATACCTTCTGCTGGAGTATCATTATCGACATCTGGGGACCGGGAGCGTTTATCATTCAACCTTTCAACGGCGCTTATACAGCGTGTTTAAGGCAGACGATAGATATCGGTATCATCGAAGCAAGCAGCCTCCTTGAAACATCGGTCGGTATAGTGCTCGACGGCGCTTCTATCGATTTGACCGACAACAGGTTAGAGTTGCTCAACGACACGTTAAGGTTCACACCGGATGCGGATTGGGTTCACGGCGATACTGTTCGCATTTATTTTGCTTCCGCCCAGGATATTCTCGGGAACGACCTTCGTGATACGCTCACCTGGGAATTCTACACGGATTTTGAGGGTCCTGTCGCCTTCGAGCCCTTGCCGGTTCCGGGTTTCAATACACTCAACTGGCAGGAGACCATCTCGGTTAAAATAGTAGATTCACTCAGCGGAGTTGACAGCAGCACAATTACAATGGACATTTCCGGAACCCAATACGCGATATCCGACCCGGCAACCTTCTGGGATGGGTATGAGTTCGTGTTCAAGCCATACGAGATCGACCTGTATTTCCCAGAGGAGGAGACAGTTTTCGTCAGTGTGCAGGCAGGTGATTCTCCCGATTACTGTGAGCCAAACCTGATCCAGGATGGACCGTTCGAATGGTGGTTCTATGTCCTGGATGATGATACCCTCGGTCCCGAAACCTGGGCTTATCGACCAAAATACTTTCCCTGTGACTCGGCATTTTACCTTTATGTCGCCTTCTTTGACTCGTCTGGAATACACACTACCAGCGACGTTTCAGACACGCAGATCGCCTACCTGAGCTGGGATAATGACAGCGATCTCTTCTTTTCGCGCCACGATGTGTGCATGGAATTTTACAGTATCTCCGGAGATACCGTCTGGTTGAGAAGCATGGAAAAGCTTCCTGCCCAGCCGGTTACCCATGATTTCATCTTCAAATGCAAGGTGTGGGACGATGATTGCGATTTCCGTGACGGTGACCGCTCTTCGAACGAAAGCCGCGTATTCAACACTTTGATCGTACCGCGCCCGGAAGCTTCAATAATCGAGCCGCTGCCGAACACTTCCACGAGCTGCACGGACCAGCGCATAATCTTAACCCTTAACCAGAGCTTTGTACTCGAGACCTCGAACATACGGTTAGCTGTGGACGATTCAGTCTATTTCGTGGATTCGCCTTTGATCTCGATGGTGGACAGCTTTCTCATCTGGACCCCGCCGGCAGATTTCGCGTTCGAGGAGGGCTGGGTGAACGCTGCACTTCTCGGTGTGGTGGATACCTTCGGGGCTCCGCTAGCGTACCCGCTCGAGTGGCGATTCTATGTGGACCTATCGCCACCGGAACTGGTCACATTATATCCCTCCCATGAAGCCATGATCGAAGCAAGCAGGTTCAATATTACCGCTGAATTTTCGGACTATCCTTCCGGTATCGACGCGCGGTACTTCTACCTCGAACTGAGCTATAATTCCGGAGTATCGACGTTTGATACATCCAATCCCGGCATCATTTGCGATGTTTCAGACAGCATCACTTTTCAGTTCCACTTTTCGCCCAGGGCCGCTTCTTATCCATACTCACCGGGCGATTCATTTTATGCAGCCATCCGGATAGGCGATTCGGTGGATTATTGCGAACCGAACGTTACGCTCTTCGAGTTCTTTTTCTGGCTGGAACCGGAAATCCACTGCACTGAGAGCACCGACCCGTTCACACCCAATAATGACGGCGCGAACGACCGCGTGATACTGACTTACCCGAGGCTGTACAGCAAGGAGGGCAAACTCGAGATATACGACATGAACAGCAGGGAGGTATTTTCGAAGGTGGTTGATCCGGGCGATCCGAAAGCGCTGTTCTGGAACGGCATGATGAACTCCGGGAGGAAAGCGAGAGCGGGGGTGTACGTTTATACGGTGAAGACAGGGGGGAAGGTGATCTGTAAGGGGACGGTAACGCTGGTGAGGTAGGGGATAGTAAGCAGTTATCAATTAGCAATTAGCAATTAGCAATGAAAACTAAAAAAAACTCCCATTTTGAAAATCAGCGTTTCACGGGGGTAGGGGACTCATGAATGTGTCCCGCTTGGGGGATGTAGGGGAAACAATGGCATTGAAGGGATGCTTCCACCAGCGACATAAATTTGCCATTCTCCGACTGTTTTATCTGTGGTAGTTTCTTTATTTGTTATTTATCATTTGTCATTAGTCAATTGTTGCAAGGAATTCTTTAATTTCTTTTCCGCCAGGGTTTCTCTAATTTAAAATTGACAATTATTGTTCATGATTTATATTAAATCCGTAATTTGGTAAGATAAGTTCTATTAATTAAATAGCTTCATATACTGCATGGAAGTAGGTGTTTTGCAGGTCAATGACCTGTTTAGAAAAACAGGAATGATTTATCTAATAGCTAAAATAAATATTTCTAATTTACTTAAGGAATTTTAAAATGCGTAGAACATTAATGCTTTTTTTACTTGCTATAATAATGTTTATTGGTTGCGAAAGCGACAGCAACGGCCTGAATGGTAATGGAGATGATAATCTTCCCATAGTAACGACAGCAACAGTAACATCAATAACCCAAACCACAGCAGTTTGCGGTGGCACAGTAACCGATAGTGGAGCTTCTGAAGTAACTGCTCGTGGAGTTTGCTGGAGTACTTCGGCTTCACCTGACACTTCAGATGGAATTACAATAGACAGTAGCGGGATAGGAGAATTTACGAGCACTCTTACCGGATTAACACCTTCTACACCATATTATGTAAGGGCTTATGCGACCAACAGCGAGGGTACTGCTTATGGCAATACCCGTACATTTACGACTTCAGGCGGTGGTGGTGAAACCTGCTTTGACATCGATGGGAATAGTTACGTCACTATACAGATAGGTGACCAATGCTGGATGGCGGAAAACCTTAAGGTTACTCATTACCGTGATGGTACATCAATTCCGAATATAACCAACGATAATGAATGGTATGGTTTATATGAAACAGAAACAGGCGCTTATTGTGAATACGATAACGGCACTTCGAATGTAGCGGCTTATGGCAGACTTTACAATTGGTATGCAGTAGATGATTCCCACGGTCTTGCGCCGGATGGTTGGCATGTACCTACTGATGAGGAGTGGAAAACACTGGAAATTTACCTTGGTATGAATCCAGCAGAAGCTGATTCTTATGGATATCGCGGCACAAATGAAGGCAGCAAGTTGGCTGGCAGGGCAGACCTTTGGTACGATGGAGATTTGGAGGATGATCCTGAATTTGGTAGCAGCGGCTTTACAGCGTTGCCGGCCGGCTACCGTGATGGCGATGGTAGTTACTATGATTTGATACACAACTCGTATTTCTGGTCTTCTTCCGAGTCGGTACGCAGTGCCTGGTACCGGAACATATACTACTATTACGCAGTAGTTTACCGATACCGCTACAGTAAACTCTATGGCTTTTCGGTGCGCTGTGTTCGGGATTGAATTAATTGATGATTGTCGATTGATGACTGGGGGGAAATAAAGACTCTACAAGATAATATAGATGCAATGGTATATAAGTACAGAATGACTATTTGGTTTTTACCCCGCCTCAATGATGCGGAAACGATTTTTTTTTGTATCTTTTTGGGAGTGCACTGACTTTGTTTACTTGAATCAAGGGATGTAAATTGAATTCAGTGTTACAAATTAATTTATGTTTATATATCAAATTAGTGTTTGTAAACAAACCAGTGCGTCTGCCGGCAATGAATATAAACCTAAATAATGCTTAATTAGCATTGGCTTGAATGGTAATTTATTTTTTTTTGGAGGTGGGAATAAAATATCATGGTTAAATCGCATTAGTACATTAATTTAAAGCATTCAAAGTCAATGCACTCCGGGAGAAGTCAGTGAATCTGTCGGCAATGCTTAGACTGCGTTTCTAACCAGAGTTCCCACTTGATCCCGATTACCCGAGATAGCCTATACTCAGATCACTCATATAATCCCAGAATCCCCACCGAAAACTCAAACCCCTCATTCCTGTAAGTGTAATCAGAGGACTCGTCCTTGATGATATTCACTACCCCTAGATGATAATTCAACCTGGCAGTTACCAGGAGTTCATCATTGTAGATGTATTCAAATCCTGCTCCGAAATCCAAACCGAAATCCCAGTTGTTGAATTCATCTTTATAGTCAGCATTCTCGTAAGTAGCCCTGTACAAATAAGAAGCTTCGAATCCCGCTAGCAATACAGGTGATATAGTGAAATCATATATCTTCTCTTTGAAAACCAGCGGGAGTGTAATATAATACATGGAATACGAGTAATTTTCGTTCCAGCCGGGAGCTACCGCTACTTCGTATTCAGCGCCCCTTTCAATGAATGAAGGCTCGAAATTGACCTGGAGTTTATCTGTCAAATAATATGAGAGAACCAAGCCGGAAAAAGCCGATGTTTTATAATCGATCGACACAAATTCCGGAGGGAACGGATCCATGCTTATCTTGCTGAAATTCACTCCGGTCACCGTGCCCACAGCGAGTTTTGGCTGGGTTAAAACATTTGAAGAAAAGGAGAGCAAAAAGAATAGCCCTCCAAATAGTATTAAATGAATCTTCAATCGCATTTAGATTATCCTGTTTATTGAATTCCAATAAAGTAACCTTATCCTTTCTGTCAACTTGAAAAAAACTTAAAGAAGGATCATCATTATAAATAATAAGAATCTGTTTACAGCAAAGGATACTAAAAATTTCAATCACAGTCTGCACAGAAAGGGATGGATGAATGGATGGAAAGGCAAACAAAATAGGGGAACCTATTGTAAACTGTAATTATGAACATGAGCAAATATAATGAACAGTCATCCAGCCATCCCAAACCAATTTTTTAATTTGGTTCATCCGCTCATCCAGGAAGTTAAAAGAATCTATAAAACTTGAAGCCGAAAGTATCCACAAATGTGGTGAACCCCAAAAAACCGTTTGACTTAGAAGAGAGGATAGGTATAATTTACTCTAAATGGTTTAAACTCCAATTTAATTAACATGCTATGAGAACATTTCTTCAATTACGCGGTAAGATATGCTGTTTGTTCATAATAATATTGCCCCTGGTGAATTGCGGACCACCTGGCAATCCCCCAAAACATGTTTTTACCGATCCACAGTACAAATTCCGCATAAGCTGCCCGGATTCCGGGTGGATACTCACAGAAGAAACCGGCATGACAGACCTGCTTGTGATAGTGAAATCCGAAGCAGTGATAGACGGTTTCGTACCGAACCTGGTGATCGTCGTTGAACACCTGCCCTCGATGACCACCCCGAAAGAATATGGACACAGAAACCGGGCAGCCCTGGAAGAACAAGGCGTCGAAATACTTTCCGAAAAAACAAATATAGTCAACCAAATAGAGATGTACGATCTTGAATATTTATTTAAGGATAACGGTGTATCCTTAAAATATCGTAACCTGTGTTTCATTAGAGATAAAATCGCTTTCGTAATAACAGTTACAGTTCCCGAGAAAGCTTATTCGCACTATGAGAAAGAATTGGAGAAGATAATACAGAGTTTTAAATTTATTTAGGCAGCAAACTAGGATTATTTATGAGTAAACTCGAAACCGATGAAATGCGGAAAAGCATGAGTGGAAAAATGGCCGATAAGTTTAGAGGATTCGTTGAGAAGTTTGAAAATAGCAGTTTTTCTTTTAACAGTCTATTGCTGTTTGTATTATGCGCGATTTTTCTCAGGAATTTTTTAGAGACCTTTTCAGACCTCGGTAATCTCTGGACCCCGATATCATCGCTTGCTTTTTTCGTGCACTTCCCACTCGGATATATCTGCGCCGCAATGGCTTTAATCATAGTTCTGCATTATTTCACCAAAGAGAGGGTAGAGAGAGTTAGCAAGCTGATACTGCTATTTTTTCCCATTATCCTTTTAGCGCCGATATTGGACCTGATAATCTCCGGTGGGAAGGGATATAACATGTCATACTTTTTCGGGGATTTCAAATACCTCTTGAGCAGGTTCACGGTCTATTTCGGGCAGTATTCAGGAAGCGGAGTCACCCCTGGAATCCACATCGAAATGAGCATTATCTTCATTCTCCTCATTTTTTACCTGTATACCAAGACAGGAAAATGGCTCAAAACCGCCCTTGGAATAATATCCCTCTATCTTGTGGTGTTTCTATTCGCAGGATTACCTTCACTTGTTACTATTTTCTGGAATATAATAGGCTTTGCAATGGAACCAGATAGAATTCTCGCCGGCGACGTTGTACTCAACCATTTCTACTCATTTAACCAAAAAATGGGATTGCTCTTCTTCCCAATATTGCTGGTTGAACTCGGTATCTGGATTTACTGTTATGATAATGATAAGTTTCTGGAATTAGTAAAGAAAACTAAAAGCCTGATGAGCATACACTTCATGATAATGCTTGCATCGGGAATGCTGATAGGGTATTACATGGCGAAACCTTTACCGTTCTTTGAAACGCCATTTCCAATATTAATTGTCTTAACAGCTTGCTGCTCTATACTATTTGCGTGGTTATGGTTTGATAGGAACAGAAGTGAAAATGTTCATGAATACAATTCCGCAATAAAACCAGGGCAATCAACCGATGCGGTTTCATTTAACCTGAATGAACGGAAAGCTTTTAACCTGGTACTTCTAATTCTCGCTTTGATGGTGGCATTCCTAGTTAGATACCCATTTTTTATTCCAGTACTTTTATTTCTGAGTATCGCATATCTCTATTCAGCGACCCCTGTTCGATTGAAACGTATTCCACTTCTGGGCAGCTTTTCTCTCGCAGCTTGCTCTCTTCTCGTTTGTCTCGCGGGTTTCGCGATATTCTCAAAGGATTACAGCTACATGGGATTTCCACCAAAGCTCATATTCGCGATCCTGATATTGTACACTTTCGTATTCAATATAAAGGAAATTATCCACCCTGGAACAGATAGTATTAACGGTAAGAAAACGCTTGTTTCCTTTTTAGGTCCTAAAAAGGGGAGAATAATAGTCAGCTTCCTTACCATAAGCTCCTTTCTGGCGATTGCTCTGCTCCTGAAATCGGTATTAATCTTGATCTTTGCGGTAATCCTCGGAAGCGTTGTGTTTTTTCTTATAAATAGGAAGAAACCAACTGAATTACCAATATTCATCGTTTACACAATTTTTTATTGCATTATTTTCTTTTCTGTATATATTAAATTATAGGGTTGTTAAAAGTAAATATTTGCCGGAACTTAGTGGAAGGATGAGGATGTACAAAATAAAGTATTTTATCACACCGCTCTTATTTATTCTCCTTATTTTCCCAATTGCCGGCTTAATCCCTGACGCTGAGGTAACGCTGGAATTAGAAAACAAATATGCTGCAGATAGAAGTGAACAGCTTCAAACTGCATCCAGGTTCGATGACGGGAGCAGTATGTACTACATAATAATAGCGCAGAGTTCTGAAACTGAAGGGGAGAATGGTGCTGACGATTTCGTACCAATACCATTAGGCGCAACTAAAGATACTGCTGAAACTGCATTATCATCCGAGGTTAAATGGAGTACAGAGAAGTGGTTACGGGAAAGTTCCTATGACAGGGGAGTGAGTTACAGAGCAGTAGGAGCTATGAGTGGTTTCACTTTTGGCTCTGCGATTGGAATGGTAGTAGGAAAGGGTTTTCAGGGCAAGAAGCTGGTGAGGAGTGAATACCATGACGAAGAATGGGGGGAATCTTCGTGGACGGAGAATTTCTATAGTTATGAACATCGTTATGCTCCATATTATGGCGCTTTTTTGGGGGGGACTGCAGGAGCAATGGCTGGTTACTTTATTGGAAAGCAGGAAGACAAAGAGTATTATGTGCTTGTCCCGCGGGATATTCGCATGGAATACTATAATCCGGAACCATTTAAAGCGCCTTGCGTGGGTATCGGGCTTAACGGCACATTTCTTGGAATAGTTTCTGGACTCGCGCTTTACGCGCCGTATTCTTCCGTCTCAAGGGACATGGATTTCGGTTGGCAGGAAGCAGCCCTTGGATTCACTATAGGATCTTTAACAGGAACCATGATTTTCCGAGGCATTGATGAGCGAAACGCCAAAAAAAGGAAGTGGGAAGAGTCGAAGGATTTCTGGGATAACGAGGAGATAGAAGAAAGAGAGTCACCTTTCGATGTTCAATTGATACCTCTCGATCAATACCCGAACTTATTGCATATAAAGGAGTTTCCTGATGGCGAGACCTGTTTGGATTACAATATCGCTATCTTGCGTGTGAATTTTTGAGGGGCTGGCGGGATTTTTGATTTTTGAGTGGAATTTGGTGCCGTTAGGGTGATTTATTTTACCATGGGAATTGTTGTATTCGTGGGAGATAAGAGGTTTTCAAAAATCGTGACAGCCATGACCGTGTAAATTTAAACTGACTTTTCAAATAAAACAAATTTTCACGGTATCTGAAAAAACTGATATACTCACTGATAAAAAAAATATTCAGAGCAGGAGGTTAAAAACTAAGTAATTTAAATTAAATTTAACATAACGCTTGACTGTTCAAACCATAATTATAAATTATCTATTTAGAAAATTAGCGGGTGTAACTCAGTTGGTAGAGTTCTAGCTTCCCAAGCTAGCTGTCGCGGGTTCGAATCCCGTCACCCGCTTTTTTTATTCATTTATAAAAATCGAGTAAAAAAAGTATTAACCTTTACTAACTGTTTATAATACTGAATTTTCAATCTCTTATTTTATTAAATATCAATCTGTTCTGTCAATCATTTAATATTTTTTTTTAAGAAACACTTGACAAAAATATAGTATTGTTCTATTTTAGTGCTATAGTTAATAACCTGTATTAAGAGATGCTTAAAATTATATGATTTTTAAGCACTTGCAGTACGCATAAAAGGACCAGTGATGCTAAATCTACCTTTAGTAGCAATAATCGGCAGACCAAATGTCGGAAAATCAACCCTCTTCAACAGGATTACCAGGACTAGAAAAGCGATTGTTGATAAAGAGGCAGGCATCACCAGAGACCGTCAATATGCGAAAACCACCTGGAATGGCGTAGGTTTTATACTTGTGGATACTGGGGGTTTAGTTCCCGTAAGCTCAAAGAAGATCTATACGGAAAGCGACAGGAAAATTGAAGAGGAAGTTACAAAACAGGCTCAAGTTGCTGCAGAAGAAGCTGATCTGATAATATTTCTGACTGAAACCGAGTTGAATCCAATAGACAAAGAGATAGCAAATTATCTAAGGGGCATCAACACCAAGGTTATATTAGCTGCAAATAAAGTGGATAACTCAAAGAAGGAACACGAGATATGGGAACTCACCTCGATGGGATTAGGAGAACCTACACCAGTATCTGCTTTACATGGAAGGAATACAGGCGATTTATTAGACTTAATTATAAAAGAAATACCTAAACTTGAAGTAATACAAGAAGATAACTATATTAGGATTAGTGTTTTGGGAAGGCCTAACGTGGGGAAATCTTCGTTCGTCAATAAACTTCTGGGAGAAAATAAGCTGATTGTAAATCCAACCCCTGGGACCACGCGGGATGCTATCGACACCTACTTTTCTGTCGATGGCAGGAATTTCGTGATAACGGACACTGCAGGCTTAAAGAAAAAACAATACGACCTCGAATATTACAGTTCTTTACGTACTTTGAACGCGATAAGAACATGTGACGTAGCGGTGCTTATGATCGATATCACTGCTGGTTTTGTTGAACAGGATAAAAAAATTGCATCTACTGCTCTTTCCTTCTTCACTTCACTGGTAATAGCCTTGAATAAATGGGATCTTGCAAAGGATAACGGCTTCACAACCGAGGACTATGCTAACGCAATTTACAGGGAATCACCCTTCCTGTCAAACACGCCTGTTATCACGATATCAGCTTTAAATGGCACAAGGGTAATAGAAACCCTGAATTTGCTCGAACAGATTTATAATGAGAGAATGAAAAGGTACCCCACAAATGACGTAAATAAGTTGTTGGAGGAGATAATCGAGTATTATCCTCCTCCTGGAGGGAGAAGCAGGCCTAAATTTCTATATGCTACACAGCAAAGCACAGATCCGCCAACTTTTATTTTCTTTTTGAAAGGAGCAAACAAGTTAACGAGGAACTACAAAACGTACATTAAAAACAAATTAAGGGAAAAATTAGGTTTTATTGGAACACCTATGAAACTGGTGTTCAAAGAGCAGAAGAAAAAAAACAGCGCTGTTGTTTAGCATATTTGTATGAAGATGAAGGAGTTATAAGTTTATTAATAAAGGAGGCTTATGGCGAAGCGTGGTGAAAAATTGTATTATTCTATCACGGAAGTAAGCGAAATTGCAGGCCTGAAAGCCCATATTCTAAGGTATTGGGAGTCAGAATTCCCAATTCTACATCCTAAGAAAAACAGAGCAGGAAACCGTATTTACAGGGAAAAAGATATAGATGCTGTATTGTTGATCAAAAACCTTCTTTACGAAGAAGGTTATACTATCGAAGGCGCTAAAAAGAAGATCAAAGATGCGAAAAGGGAAGGAAAGACCGTAAAGAAAGTCAGTAAAAAGAACATTTATTTGAATACGCTGAAAGAAATCCAGAAAGGACTCAAAGAGATTCTTGAAATACTGAACGGTTAGTGATTTCCTGCATATCATACTATTCTGTTTTTTATATTTGTTTATTTATAAGATATAGACCATAATAAAAAAGAAAGAAAAATCTTGCGGTAAATTATATCGATTTTATATTTGTAGGGTTTTATGACTGACCTGAGTCGATATCAGTTTAGTTGTGAATTTTGAAAATTCGGGGTGTAGCGCAGCATGGTAGCGCACTGGCATGGGGGGCCAGTGGTCGCCGGTTCAAGTCCGGCCACCCCGATTAATTTAATAATAAAACAAATAAAAAGACTCGTTTTTCATGAAAGAAGAATGCTAATTATAAAAAGGTAGTAAATCCCTGGGAAATCTCATATAAACCTTATAACAAAGAATTTCACTATTTTAAGATAGAAAGAGACAACTACAGAAATTTCTTTAATTCCATATATGCGATCTCTAATAATCATCCCTACATATAACTCCCAAAGTACAATAAAAGAACTCCTGAACCGAACATTAGCAATAAAACCAAAAACTGATATACTGGTGGTTAATGACGGCTCTGCAGATCGGACGTTGGATTTTGTGAAGGAGTTCAAGGTTAATATAATCGATATCAAGAAAAACATGGGCAAAGGATACGCACTCAGAAAGGGATTTGAATTTTTCCTGTCCAGAGAGAATCATGATTTTGTATGCACTCTGGATGCGGACCTTCAACATCCACCTGAATTAATTAGGAAATTTGAGCAAGAAATCCAGGATTCCAACTGTGATATGATCATAGGGGATAGAATGAAGAGTATAGCAAAAATGCCACTCCACAGAATAGGAAGTAACTTCATGAGTTCATTCAGCATATCATTAGTAACTGGAAGAAGAGTAAATGACAGTCAATGCGGTTTCAGATTGATAAAAAGGGAATTAATAGAGAAACTCAGATTGAAAACCATTCACTTTGATACTGAATCTGAGATAATAATAGAGGCTGTAAAAACGGGCGCTGCTATAAAGTTTGTTGAGATACCTACAATATACATAAAATCAAATATAAGCGCTTATGATAACTTTACAGATACTATGCGCTTCATCAATTTAATAGGAAGGTATCTTTTCACAAGGAACCATAATGAATAGAAAAAATCCACTAAAGAGGCTTTATAATTGGGTATTACATTGGGCGGAAACACCTTATGGCGCTTACGCGCTGTTTGCCGTAGCGATAAGTGAATCTTCGTTCTTCCCCATACCACCGGATGTGCTTCTGATAGCGCTTTCAATCTCAAAACCGAAGAAGTCTTATTACTACGCTCTATTATGCACAATCGGTTCCGTCTTAGGAGGTATACTGGGTTATTATATCGGATATGGTCTGATGGAAGCTATTGGTATAAAGATATTAACATTTTATGGGGCAATGGAGCAATTTGAAAAGATAGCATATTATTATCAGCAATATGATGCTCTTGCTGTTGGAGCAGCTGGATTTACGCCAATACCTTATAAAGTATTTACTATTGCCGCCGGAGCTTGCCGAATCAGCTTCCCGGTTTTCATTATAGCTTCCATAATATCCAGAGGAACCCGCTTCTTCATACAAGCTATCCTGTTAAGTATATTCGGTGAAAAGATAAAGAAATTTATTGACAAATACTTCAATTTGCTTTCCTTATTGTTTTTTGTACTACTTATACTTGGATTTGTAGTAGTTAAACTTGTAATTCAGAAATAAAGGTTCGGTGAAATAAATGATAAACACATCAGATTTCAGACATGGATTGAAGTTCTTGATCGACGGTGAACCATACAAGATCATAGAATATGAGAACGTTTTACGAGGCAGAGGACACGGTTTCGTTCGTACTAAGATAAAAAACCTGAAGACTGGCGCTACCATAGCCAAGAAATTCAACTCGGGTGAGAGTTTCGAAGAAGGAGACTTTTCAGTCAGAACAATGCAATACCTTTATCAAACGGGAAGTAATTATCATTTCATGGACTCAGAAACTTATGATCAATTCGCCTTTGATGAAGAGCACATAGGTGAGACCAGGTGGTTTCTAATGGAAGGGCATACCTACCAGATATTGCTTTTTGAGGGCACACCCCTGGAACTTGATTTACCCGCTTCGGTTGAGCTTAAGATATCCGAGACCACTCCGGGTGTCAAGGGTGACAGTGTTACAAATATCATGAAGGAAGCCACACTGGAAACAGGGCTTACTATTAAGGTTCCGATCTTCATAGGAACCGGCGAGACCGTCAAGGTTGATACGAGAACAAAAGAGTACTTAAGCAGAGCCTAAAAAGGAAATTTTATGGGTTTTTTTGATTTTTTCTCAAATGATATCGGCATTGATCTGGGAACTGCAAATACCCTCGTTTATGTTAAGGGATTCGGTATAGTCTTGAATGAACCCTCAGTCGTTGCAGTTGAAACTGATACCCGCAATGTTGTTGCTATTGGCAAGCAAGCTAAGGAGATGCTGGGCAGAACCCCTCAGACCATTCAAGCTGTCAGACCTTTAAAAGATGGCGTTATCGCTAATTTTGAAATGACAGAAGAGATGCTGAGAGAGTTCATCAAGAGAGTCATAAGAACTAAATTCCTGGTCAAACCTCGAATCATTATATCAGTCCCATCGGGGATCACCGAGGTTGAAAAGAGAGCTGTTATTGAAACCGCTGAAAATGCTGGAGCCAGGGAGGTTTTCCTGGTCAATGAACCTATGGCGGCAGCTATTGGAGTGGGAATTCAAATCGAAGCGCCTCGAGGAAATATGATAATCGATATCGGGGGGGGAACTTCTGAAATAGCAGTAATAGCGCTCTCGGGAATAGTAAATAATACTTCCATCCGTATCGCTGGAGATGAAATGGATGAAGCCATTGTACTTTACCTTAAAAAAGAACACAATCTGTTGATCGGTGAACAGACTTCTGAAAAGGTCAAGATCCAGATAGGAAGCGCTTTCGCTATTAGCGATAACGGTGCTATGGAAATAAAGGGAAGGGACCTTTTGTCAGGGATTCCAAAGTCAGTATCAGTTTCTTCCGCGGAGATCAGGGAAGCTTTGATGGAACCGGTTAACGCTGTTATGGCAGCTATACTGGAAGCACTGGAAGTTACACCACCAGAGCTTGCCGCTGATATTATGGAAAGAGGGATCATCATGACCGGAGGGGGATCACTCCTCAGGGGATTGGACCAGAAGATCCGGGAAAAAACCGAACTCGCCGTATATGTGGTCGACGAACCCCTCAAGTGCGTCGTGAACGGAACAGGCGCTATTATTGATAATTTCGATTATTACACAAAAATACTGGCTAAATAAGCTCCTAACCCATTTTTTCGCTTTACGGTCTTAAGAACTAACGTTTTACATTTCTTGTTTGACAATTTGTAAGTATTGTGCTATATTTTCATTTTAATTATAGATATTTTACAAACAAAATAACGAGAAAATATAAATGCCAAAAGAAAAAGATGATAAATACTCTCTACCGGATGATTACGACGAGTTTAAAATTCCCGGGGACGATGATTCCAAGATAAATATCGAAGACGATGATTCCATTGAGGTGACCTCCGTTGAATCAAAGGAGGACAATACTCCTTCAAAACCTGTTGTATTTGGGGAAGGGCGCGAAAAAATTGAAATTGAGGACACTTCTGAAGGCGCTATTCCTGGAGAATTAAAACAGACCGCCAAAGAAAATGAGAAGGAAGAGGAGGAAGAAGAAGAAACCACTGAAACATTATATAAAGACAAGCTAACTGGCTTGCTGAACAGGCGTTACTACAGAAAAGAAATTGAAAACATTATTACAGAGTCGCATGAAAACAATCAGCCGATATCACTTGCTCTGATCGATATTGACGATTTCAGGGAGATAAACAAAGATTCAAATAAAAAAACCGGCGATAACATTATTAAAAATCTGGGTAAAATTCTTATTCAGAATTTCACTGAGGGCAATATACCTATCAGGTACGCGGGTGATGAATTCATTATTCTATTTTCGGGAAAGAATAAGGAGGATATCAAGCAGGAACTTGAATCCTTGATAGAAACCAGTAGAGAGCAATTGAAGAAAAATCTTGAAACTGAAACATCCAGGGAAATAACCATCAGTATCGGAGTTTCTTCCTTTCCAGTCAATGCCCTTGATGCCGATAATTTATTTAAAAGGGCGGACGAAGCGCTTTACGAGGCAAAAAAACAAGGGAAAGACAGAATTGTATTCTACCCTGATAAGGGTAAGTTGATCGCTATAACTAAAGTAAAGAATATTCTACCCAAAATTGAATTGATTGGACACGATGATGTTCTGACAAATATTAAGAATTCAATGTTCAATGAGGATAAAAACAAGGTAAAGTTCCCTATAATCTATGGGGAATCAGGCTTCGGAAAAACAAAAATACTCAATGAAATTGAATCGATTTGTGGCGAGCAGAATATATGGGCGCTTTTTTGCAAAGGTTATTCAGGTTGGGGAAATAAACCCTACAAGTCCATCTTGCACGGTCTTAACCGCATATTTTATGATAATCCCGAACTTTTAGGTGAACTGATACCAAAGCTATCCAAGCTTCAAAAACAGGTATTGGAAAAACATCTGCCGATCATCAAAGATTCTTCCGACGAGGAACTCGAGGAAATACCTGAAGACCTTAAGCTGGCTTTTTTTAACAGTTTAAATAAGATCTTAATCCATTTTATCAACACCAAAGGACTTGTGATACTTCTCGATGACATTCAATGGGTTGATACTGCTTCGCTTGAATTATGTGATGCTTTATACGCCGAGTTTAAAGAAACAAATTTATGGTTGGCTGGTTCAGTTCTGAAAACCAAACAAGGTATAGACCAGGATTGGGGAAACATCATAAATTATTTCGTTAACATGAACAACCGGCAAATGATCAAAGAGATCCCACTTGAACCATTAGACGAGAACGCAACCGAAAAATTCATTAAAGCGATATTTCCCAATATTAAGGCTCCTAAGAACTTTTTCCCGTCACTCTTCGCTAAAACAAAAGGAAATCCCCTTTTCATACGGGAGACCCTTTCTAACCTGGTACAAAGGGAAGTCGTTAAATATGCCAATGGTAACTGGATCGTGCCTCAGTTTGGTGAGGATGACATCTCATTTACGCTGGAGAGCACAATAATATCCAGGATTAACAATTTAAATCCCGAGACGATCGATATCCTTAGAAAAGCAGTGATAATTGGGAATGAATTTGATGTTACTATACTTTCTGAATTAATGGAAATGAGTGAATCACAGGTTCTTGAAAGCATTGAAGAAGCGAGAAATGCCCAGTTGATTGAGGAGGTTAAGGGCAGTGAAGGTATGTATGCCTTCATTCATCCCATTACCAGAAACCTTCTATATGATGAAGTGGACCACAACAAGAAAAGAAAACTCCACGAACAAGTAATCAGCATTCAGAAAAAGCTATACATGGATAACATTGATGATATTCTTGGTACATTGGCATATCATTACAGCAGAGCCGGGGTTTGGGATAAATGCGCTGAAGCGACCAAGAAACTGGAAAAAATGTATTTGGATGCATACATACCAAAATCTGTGCTGAGTGACATTCAAAGGCGTATCAGGACCACTACTATAGCGAAAGAGAATCCATTATCTGAAAACGATCTTAGAAGGGCATTACAAGTATCAAGACTTCTAAAAATCGGACTTCAAAATGTAAGGTTCTACCCGAAAGATAACGCGAATGTCGTTAATGCAATAGAGCATCTCTTTCAGGAACTGAACTACTTTTTTGAGCATACTGAGGCTTTTACTCTTTCTGTAATCGAGGACATTATTCTGATCAACGGTCAGGAACCTTCACCAGACGATATGCGGATAGCTCCTTTCGACGAGATGAAGGAATTATACACGTCTTTTGGGCTCGAAGGATTGGTTTTCATAAGGGATATGAAACGTGAAGAACTGGAATCCTTTCTCATTTTACTAACGCAGGATCCTGAAGAGGTGCGAAAAGACTGGGATGGCTATCTTTCGAAATACAATATTAAGCACATAATGCCGGACCGGAAATTCTACATCGCAGTTGGTGACAGAAGGTTAGCGCTGGAGGCTAAGAAGAAGGAAAAACTGGATGTTACCGACTTTTCTTCTACAAGACAGCAGACCACTGAAGCTGGTTCAACTGCAACAATACCTGAGGGTGAAATTGATAAATTTGCTGAAATCCTCGAGCAGTTCAGGATTGAAAGCGCGCGCATACAGGAAGCTGCGCGAGCGTCAGGGATTTCAGATGAATACCTGGCTAAGTTAGACAATATTCTAAAACAAGCTCCCACAGTGGAAAGAAGTTTCAGCATTGAGGATGAAGATATTCCTCCGGAGATCGCGCCGCCTCAGCCAACTGATACTGCTCCGCCTCCTGAAGAAGGATTATCACTTCTGGATGAACTCGGTCAGGATGTGGATCTTCTGATAAGCGAATTGAAAAACCCGAACGAGATTCAAAAAGCCAAAGCAGTCCAGGAGTTGATCAATAAGGGGGAGGAAGCTGTTGAACCCCTGCATAACTTCATAATTAAAGAAAATTCGCTCAGGGAAAGAAGGCTTGCCGCGCTAATAATCAACAGACTTGGCAACGAGGCAGTAGATAATTTTATCAGTTTGATAAATCCTACACTAGAGACCGAACACCTTATTAGAATCATTGAAATAATGCCCCTGTTGAAGAACAAATCACAGCTTCTGAAAAAAATCCATGAACTTACTCTTCTGGAAGATACCAAGATTCAGGAAGCAACTTTCAATTTAATAAAAAACGTAGATGTTGACGGAACAGACCAGTTGCTGTTGGATTTTCTTAGATCGGACAATAAGAAACTTATTGCGAAAGCGATCAAGACACTCGGGGAGAAGAAAGCATTTTACGCAATCCCGTATCTCATGGAGGTCGTTAAAAAGAGATGGATATGGGAGAAGGAACCTGAAGTTAATTTGCAGAAGGATACCATTCTTGCAATTGCGAATATCCAGAGTAACACAGTAGTCGATGACCTCATAAACCTTTTTAAAAAAGAGCTGCCCTTTATGCTGAAAAGAAACAAGAACGACATAATCAGAATTGCTATATGTTGGGCTCTTGGGGAAATTGGATCCCCCAAAGCTTACAGTACTCTGAAGAAAGCCATGGAAGATAGAAATCTCTTCATTCGCCAGATTGCGAGAGGAAGTATTGAGAAGCTTACTAAGTAATACCTATTTCATTGTTTTACAGTTAGTTAGTATAATTTACTTAAATAATTACTTCATATAATAATAAACATCAGTATGCGTTATATAATATTAAATGAAACTCATAAATTCACTGGGATTGAAGAGATCAAACCACACTGGGCACTGGAAAAGTTTGGGCTGGTTGGTGACTCAATCGTAGCGTTTTCCGGTCCATGTAATATCAAACCCGAGTACTTCGTAGACATCGTAGCTGCTAAGCGAGGAAAGGAAATATTCTCCAAGAATATGCTGCACATAGTAGTAGAGCATTTCGATACTGATATTGAAAAAGCTATTCTCAAGCAGATGCTGCTAATTTCGATAATCCAGGAAAAACTTGAGAACCGGATTACGGAGAGAACCATTCTGAGATGGGGAGACGACCTGTTTGACGAAAATTGCAAATTAACTACATCAGCTGTGATAAAAACGCTTATATCAACTAAGATATATGTTGGAATCAATATTTCGAGTGAAGGCACACCCATAAAAACCAGGGGATTGGAAGACTATGGTATTGATCCATTCGAGTTAATAGAAGCGGTGATCAACCAGTATCGCGTTGAGATCAAACAATTAACGGAAAAGAGTTGTCGTATCAAGGCAATTTATTAGAACATCAACATAATAATTAATCTACAAGAATTGAGTACATTATGGACAATGAGGAAAAACAAGAGGAACAGGACAAGCAGTTATTTCTCCAATTGTTGACCATGCTTCAGGTTGGAGCTTATCAGCAGCTTGGATTAATAGCGAATCCTATCACCAATAAAGCAGAAAAAAAGCTGGAGATAGCTAAAAACACAATTGATTTGATCGAAATGGTCGCCCGTAAAACCGGTGGGAATCTCGACGATGAAGAGGAGAAAATACTGAATAATCTTCTCTACGAATTAAGGATGCGCTACGTAAATGAATTGAATACTTCAGGGGAAGAGCCGGTTGAGGAACCAGAACAATCAAATGAAGATAAAGAAGACCAAACTGAATGATGGAAAACGCTGAAACCAACACTATTTTCCTCTCTGTTATTTGCCCATTATTCAACGAAGAAGACAATCTTGATAACCTTATTATCAATATTCATAAAGGGTTAGAAGGATTAGGCAAAAAATACCAGATAGTTCTTGTGAATGATGGCAGCACAGATAATTCCTTCGAAGTTGCAACGAAACTCGCAGAACAGGATAAGACGCTGAAGGTCGTTTCATATCACCCTAACCAGGGAAGAGGAAAGGCACTCAGAGAGGGTTTCGCAAATGCTGATGGTGAATTAATCGTTACAATCGATGCAGACCTTAGTTACAGCAGTGACCACATATTGAAAATCGTCAGGTCATTTGAAGAAGAAAAGTCCATAGATGTGATTATTGGTTCACCCTATATGAAGGGTGGAAAGACTAAAAATGTGCCATTTCTCAGGTTATTGATCAGTAAATTGGGTAATAAAATTCTCAAACTGGCTATTAACAATAATCTACATACATTTACAGGAATTCTCAGGGGTTACCGCAGAGAAGCGCTTAAATCGATTGACCTATACTCAGATGGGAAAGAAATCCATCTCGAAATTCTATCCAAGGTTATTTCCCTGAGTTACCGGATTAAGGAAATACCCGCTACTTTAACTGGAAGGAAAAAAGGACATTCAAAATTCAAGTTCAGATTGACCGCTATTTCACACCTTCTCTTCATGTTTTTCGAAAGACCTATAATCCTGTTTGGAGTCGCTGGATTTCTTCTTGTCATTGCTGGATTGGCAGGGGGAATTTACATAATCTACTTATGGAAAACCGGCAACCTGAATCCCGAAAGACCGCTACTTAATCTTATTGTCCTGCTTATACTTACAGGTGTGCAAATTCTCTTCTTTGGATTCATGGCAACCCAACTGGTCATCCTGAAACAGGAAATCTATCGAATACAAAAGGAAAATCGAGATATCTATAATCAAATCAACGGAATCAATACTTCGCGTGATTAAAATACTGGCTGAATGGACGTACGGGTGGGAAAAAACAATAAATCTTACATCAAAACTGCTATTTTAACGACCTCGTTTCCCGATCATAAAAATAGCTACCGCGGCAAGTTTATCGAACACTTCGCAAAAGAACTAATCAAACGCAAAATAAAACCGTTCGTAATTACCGCAAAAATATTCGATAAAAGCCCTTTTCACGAAGAATATGATGGTATCAGCCTTTTCAGATTCCCTTTTCTATCTGAAAACAGGTTGATCATAGAATATAAGAAAACCCCGCTTTTCAGAATGATCAGCTATATGATCAGTTGCTTTATGTGCACCGTTCTGCTGCTTTTCCGGGAGAACATATCGATAATCCATGCACATTTTATTTTACCTGCAGGTTTAATCGCGGTATTGATCGCTAAAATCTTCAACAAGCCTGTATTACTCACAGCCCATGGGTCCGATATTTGTGTCCTTCCCCGGAAATCGAAGCTTCTTAGATATCTGACGATAATTACGCTAAAAAACGCAGATTTTGTAACCTCGGTCGGAGAGCATTTGACTGCTAAAATAATTAGGTGGGGTATAGACAAAGACAAAATCATGACGCTTCCGATGGGTTTGGACCTCGAGACTTTTCATCCAATATCAAAATCTCAGGATTGTGATTTCACTGTTTTAAGCAATAGAAATCTCCATCCGGTGTACGATCTGGATACTCTGATCAGAAGCATTCCAGAAATACTGAAAGTATATCCATCCGCGAATTTCCTGATCGCTGGACAAGGTCCCCAAAAAGAGCATTTAAGAAAACTTGCCACCGAAATGGGAGTATATGATAGAATAAGATTCCTTGGCTATGTCCCAAATGACGAGATGCCTACGTTGCTGGGAAAAGCTACTGTTTACATTTCGACTTCAACCTCTGATGGGACATCTGTTTCTCTATTGGAAGCGCTAGCTTGCGGGCCTTTCCCAGTAGTGACAGATATAGCAGCAAACAGGAGTTGGATAGAGAATGGGAAAAACGGATTTCTCTTCGAATGCAGTAACCCGAGAAAGTTAGCTGAGAAGGTTAACATCGCTCTTGGGGATAGAAATCTGCGGGAGACGGCGGCTATTTACAATCAAAAAATGGTAAAAGCAAGAGCATCATGGGGATATGTTATTGCTGAATATTTGAGAATATACAGGAGTTTATTCAATGGCGAAAACAAATAACACAATTATTCTTGTTGGTACCCGTCCAAATCTGATGAAGATTGCCCCGCTCATAAAAGAAATGAAGAACCACAAGGAATTCAGAATTTCATTAGTACACACAGGACAGCATTATGACAGGAACATGTCGGAAATATTTTTCAAAGAGCTTGAAATCCCTGAACCAGATCATCATCTAGGAATCGGTTCCGGACACCACGGTGAGCAGGTAGGCAACATAATGATCCGTTTTGAGGAAATGGTTCTAAATGAGTCCCCGCATCTTCTTATCGTAGTCGGCGATGTGAATTCAACCCTGGCGGGAGCTATTGTAGCCGCAAAACTGCACATAAAGATCGCACACATCGAAGCGGGATTAAGAAGCTTTAATTGGAACATGCCCGAGGAGCAGAACAGGGTACTTACGGATCGCCTGGCTGATCTTCTCTTTATTCATTCTCCTGATGCCCGAACCAACTTGTTGAACGAAGGGATCGATGGGAAGAAAATATACGATGTAGGAAATATAATGATAGACTCCCTGATAGGTTTTCACCAAAAAGCTCACAGAAATTCCAGGATAATGGGAAAAATGGGTTTATCACCAAATTGTTATTGTCTTTTGACACTTCATCGCCCAAGCAACGTGGATGTAAAAGCAAATCTCCAAAAATTACTGAATATCTTCAGTGAAATTCAGCAGAGAATCCCAATAGTTTACCCAATTCATCCCCGAACGAAAAAGAACATTGAAAAATATCATTTAAACGATTACCTGAATAAGCTTGATAATTTTATAATAACCGAACCAGTAGGGTATCTGGATTTCCTGGTTCTAATGGAAAATGCGAAGTTTGTCATGACTGATTCTGGTGGAATACAGGAGGAGACCACTTACTTGAAGGTACCCTGCCTAACCCTTCGCGATGAAACAGAAAGACCAATAACAAATGAAATTGGTACGAACATGATAGTAGGAAGTAACAAGCAATTAATTCTCGATTCTGTGGATAGTATTCTTAAAGGAGATTGGAAACAAAGCAGAATACCGGATTTGTGGGATGGAAAAACATCGGAGAGAATTGTAGAGATATTGCTGAACGAAATGAGCAAGGGATAACGAATAAAGATTAGCAAATCTTGTAAGAGATAAGAAACTCACAAAGCAGCATGAAAATATTATCCTATTAAAAAATTGATAATCATTGACATTCAAAATATTTAGTTTATTTTAATAATCCAAAAGTTTAAAAACCCTTTTAAGGGTCAGGTCCTTTAATAAGATTGGAGAGAAGAATATGGGAAAGTTTAAATATAAATCACCTGAGATAGGGGAGAACACAAAGAAGCTTATTGAAAGGGATAAATCAGTATATTTTGGGGCTCATACTCGTTCGAGGGAGATTCCGCTTGCTATCAGCAAAGCTGAGGGTGTGAGAATAACTGACCTGGATGGAAACGTCTTCCTGGATTTCGGCGCGGGGTACGCGGTCGCTTCAACGGGTCATTGCCATCCGGAGGTAGTTGAAGCTATCAGGAAGCAAGCTGGTGAACTCATCCATCACCCGGGCAGCGATTTCTACCTGGAATATGAAACGAGGCTTTGCGAGGAGTTAGTCAGGTTATCACCCGGCAATTTCCCAAAGCAGGTCTATCTTGCTTCCACCGGCGCGGAAGCAATAGATTCAGCGTTAAAGGTGGCGCGGTATTATACTAAAAGACCTAAATTTATTTCATTTTTCGGAGCATTCCATGGTAGAACATTCGCAGCGATGAGTGTTTGCGGTAGTAAAAAGGTTCAGAGACGGGGATTCGGTCCCCTCCTTCCAGAAGTCGTCCATACATTATACCCGTATTGTTACCGGTGCCCTTTAAGACTTAATTACCCGGACTGCAAAGCTGGAATGAAGAAAATTGACGGAATTCCTTTATTGCCATGCGTAGCTTTTCTAACTGATTCAATTTTTAAAAGCCTTGTAGATCCGAGTGAAGTAGCAGCAATAATTGTGGAACCCATACAGGGCGAGGGAGGATACATTGTGCCGCCACCTGAATTCCATAAATTATTACGAGCCATCACGGCTAAGTACGATATCATTTTGATAGAGGATGATATACAGGCTGGTCTTGGGAGAACGGGCAAGATGTTTGCGACGGAGAATTGGGAAGTTGCCGCCGATGTTAATATTGTAGCAAAAGGTATCGCGTCAGGAGTGCCAATGAGTGCGATAATAGCTCGATCGCATCTGATGGATCCGGGAATAGATTCAAGAGCCTGGGTACCCGGTTCACACGGCAGCACTTTTGGGGGAAACGCGATAGCATGCGCCGCAGCCTTGAAAACCATCGAGCTTATCGAAAATGAGTACATGGACAACGCTAAAACACAGGGTGATTACATTCTCGCGAGACTGAACGAAATGAAGGAAAACCACTCTATCATTGGAGATGTCCGTGGATTGGGCTTAATGATAGGTATCGAGATAGTCCAGAACAAAGTGACCAAAGAACCATTCACTGAAGATTTCACCGAAGATGGTAAGAATATCAAGGCGGTTATTGTTGGAGAAGCCTACAAACGCGGTTTAATTATATTTGGATGCGGATTTAACTCCATTCGAATCTCACCGCCTCTATCTGTTACCAGAAAGGAAGTTGAAGAATGTATTGATATATTTGAAGAAGTAATCACTTATATAGAAAGCAATTTGCAATAATTTAACAAAACTGAAACTAAAAAACTTAGGAATATTGAAAGAATAAATAAAATGGAAATAAAAATAGTAGTAAATTCACAAGTACACGAAACACGTATTGCTATCCTGGAGGATGACGATCTTGTTGAAGTTCTTGTTGAAAGACCAGAAGAAAGAAGAATCGTTGGCAACATATACAAGGGGAAGGTGGAAAACGTACTTCCAGAGATACAAGCAGCATTTATCGATATCGGTCTTGAGAAACGTGCTTTTCTGCATATCAGCGATATAGGTTATTATGATGCATTTCCGGATTCAGAGATGGATGAGATCACTCATTTAAAGAAGCACAAGAAAAAGGAGAGCATTCAGAATTTATTGAAGACCGGTGATGACATCCTTATACAGATAATTAAAGAACCAATAGGCAGCAAGGGACCAAAAGCCACCACCCAGTTAAGTCTTGCAGGGCGTTATTTAGTAATGATCCCGGGAGCTGACCATGTGGGTGTTTCGAGGGAGATAAGGCAGAAGCAGCAGAGATCCAGGTTGAGAAGAATAGCCCAACAATTCAAGATGGATGGAATGGGTTTAATAGTGAGGACAATTGCTGACAAACAGAAGCTGAAGGTGCTTCATCAGGACTATGAAAACCTGCTAAAGAGTTGGGATACGATGAAGAAAAAAGCGGAAGCTCTTCCCGCACCAACGCTCGTATATAAAGACATTGGTCTGACAGCGAAGATAGTAAGGGACTTTTTTTCTACGGAGGTCAATACCCTGATAATGGATTCGAAGGAGGAATACAAAAGTATCAACAGCTACCTTGAAAAAGTTGCGCCCCATCTTTTAAAGCGGGTCAAATTGTATAAAGAAAAACAACCTATTTTTGATGCGTATAGTATAGAGAACCAGATTAACCAGATGCTGTCAAGGGCTGTTCCCGCGTCTAAAGGGATTTACATTGTAATAGAGAGAACTGAAGCATTGACCGTCATAGACGTTAACGCTGGTAAATTCTCCTCCAAACTTGACCATGATGAGGCTATACTTGAAGCGAACATTTCAGCAATGGGTGAAATCGGAAAACAGATAAGACTTCGCGATATTGGCGGGATTATTGTCATCGATTTTATCGATATGGAAGACGAGAATTGCCGGAAGAAGCTTAATGCTGAAATTAAGGACGTTTTAAAGAAGGATAAATCGCCGACGAGATTCATCCCCATAAATGAATTCGGTATGGTAAACGTTACACGTAAGAGAATAAAACCGAGTGTTTTACAGAGTATTACGGAGGTATGTCCAACATGCAAGGGGAGCGGAGTACATTTAACACCAACATCCGTGATTACATTGCTTGAGCGCTGGTTGATAAGAGGCAAATTCAAGAAATATGAGGAATTGATAGTAATAGCTCATCCGACAGTTTGCGCTGAGCTCATTCCAGGAGAGCCTTCAAACCTAAAGAACCTGGAGACTAACTATAAAATAAGACTAAAATTAATATCAGACATATCGATGTCCTATGATAAATTCACTATCCTTGAATCTAGAACTGGGGAAGATATCACAGAAAAATTTATTGCTTGACTAATTCATTTCATTTTGTATATTTAAAAATTTATATTTATTAGGAATATTAATACTTTTATGGAGGAATTTTATGTACGCAATAGCAAAAATCGGAGGAATGCAGTTCAAAACGGAAAAGGGTAAAAACATTGAAGTACCTTATATGCCTCATAAGAAAGTGGGAGATAAGGTTGAATTGAAAGACATTCTTTTTATTAAGGATGGTGATTCAAGCTTCGTTGGCAAACCTAATGTACAAAAAGCAAAAGTAGTCGCGGAGATTACCAGCCATAAGAAAGGCGAAAAAATAATCGTTTTCAAGAAGAAAAGAAGAAAAGGATACTCTGTAAAAAATGGCCATAGACAGATGTTGACTGAAATTACTATTCTTGATATTGTATCTCCCAAGTCCAGTGCTTCAAAAAAAAGCCAGGTTAAAAAAGAGGAAGAGATTAAAGAAGTTGAAGTACAAGAGGAGAGTAGTATAGAAGAACAAAATTCGAATGAGGAGGTTGAAGAACAAGAAGGAACTGATGAGAATGCTGAAAGTTCCAAGGATGAATAATGCTTAAAACCGCATTAAAACGAGGCTGGGTATTTGCTATAATATTGGTCATCTCTTACCATTTTTTATGGGCAAGCGATAACACTGTCGTTTCTGTTAATGTTTTGGGTAATAATGAAATAAGTACTACTTTAATAAAATCCGCCTCTACTTTGACGGAGGGGGAAAAGCTCTCGGTTGGGAACATGGAGGCAGCGATAAAGAATCTCTATAAAACGGGTATGTTCGAGGATGTGAGAATAAGAGCAGAAAAAGCTCCCGGTGGTCTCGATGTATTCATAACAGTCAAAGAATACCCTAGATTACAGAAACTCGAATTCATCGGGAATGATGAGTTCAAAGACAAGAAGCTGCTGGAAGTAACGGATATCGATTCCTTTGAGTTCGTTTCACCCCAGAAGGTAAAAAACGGCGTGAACTCCATCAAAGATCTTTACAAGGAAAAAGGATTTGCAAATGCTGATGTAAGTACTGAAGCTTTCGAATCCAGCTCAAAAAGGCTTATACTTAGATTCAACATCGATGAAGGTGATAGGGTCAAGGTGAGAAAAATCAGCTTTGACGGGAATCAAGCGTTCGATGATAGAAAATTGCGCGGTAAAATGGATACACACCAAAAAAGCCTCTTTCGCAGCGGAGAATTCAACGAAGATACCTATGAAGAGGATAAAACCAAAATCCTGGATTATTACAAGGAAAAAGGCTACATAACTGTTGAGATAACCAGGGACACTATTTGGTACGATGAAACCGGTGAGAATATGTATATCAGATTATTCATTAACGAAGGTGTACAATACCGCTTTGGGAAGGTTAATGTGGAGGGAAACACTATCCTGGCTACCGACAAGATAACCGATGCGATCACTTTTGATGAGAACGATATTTTCAGCAGTTCCAAATACGATGAAAGCATCGCAAACGTGTATTTCATTTATCAGGAAGAGGGCTATATTTTTACCCAGATACTTGACGATAAAATTCTTGAAGATGGTATAGTAACGGTAAACTTGAAGATATTCGAGGGTGACCAGGCGAAAATCAACCGTATGAAGATAACAGGGAACACTCGGACTTTTGAAAAGGTAATTCGCAGGGAATTTGCTCTTTATCCTGGAGAAGTTTTTAAGCGAAGTAAACTGATGAGAACCCAGAGAAACGTTTATTATTTAAATTATTTCGAGGATGTTAAACCGGATTTCAAAGTCCTGGATGATGGCACAGTAGATATAATCATGGAGGTTGTAGAAAAACCGGTGGGGAGATTCCAGGTTGGAGCCGGGTATAATAACCAGGATTACCTTGTAGGCAACATCAGTATTGGATGGCCTAATGTCCTTGGAAGGGGTTGGGAGAGCGAGTTCACGTGGGAGTTCGGTAAAAGGAAACAGAATATCAGTTTCAGTTTTACAGAGCCATGGTTTCTCGATACACCAACGACCGTGGGCATGGACCTTTACAATTCGCTGTGGAAGTGGAGTAATTATTACACTGAACAGCGGCGCGGGGGAGCTCTCCGGTTGGGACGTAGACTGACGTTCCCTGACGACTTTTTCAGTATCTACGCAAGGTACAGGCTGGAAGAAGTAAGTTATTTTGATTTTGATGATTCCTACACGCCAAGTTACGCTTATGACCTGAGGGAAATTGAATGGCCTAAATTACGAAGTGCTTTAAAAATGACCATTACAAGGGATAGCAGGGATTCTCGTTTGTTTGCTAACAAAGGAAACATGAACTCCTACAGTATAGAATTCGCTGGTAACCTTCTGGGCGGTGATGAAGATTTTCAAAAGCAGGAAATCCGTTCTAACTGGTATTTCCAGATATGGAAATATCTTGTCTTTGTTGTAAAAGGCAATTTCAGCTTCCTTACAAATTGGCTCGGAGATCCGGATGATGTACCGTTTGGCGAACGTTTTTTTCCGGGCGGTATAAGTTATGACGGGCAAATCAGAGGGTATGATGACAGAGAGATCAGCCCAATCGACTACTCTGAAGAGGTTTACGATTCAAGCGTTACACCGGATGTTACAGGAACCTATCCACTTGACACTCCAAGTTATCCTTTTAGAATCGGAGGTAGAAGCGTACTTGTGCTATCATCTGAATTCAGGGTACCGATTACTAAGGATCAGCTTTATTTTTCGGTATTTTCAGATATAGGCAACTGCTGGCTGCGACCATCAGATCTTACCTTAAACCCTGATAAGTTATATAAATCCGCAGGTGTAGGCGCAAGACTGGTCGCTCCAATGATAGGCATTATAGGTTTCGACGCCGCTTATGGATTCGATGATCTTGACGGTGACGGCAACCCTGAAAGATGGAATTTTCATTTCCAGATAGGACCAGAATTCTAAGTTGGGATTTATTAATCCAGCACTATGTTAACGTTTAAATAAGCGAATTGAAATAACCAAAATATAACAGGAGGAGAAATGCTTAAAAAACTTATACCACTATTATTATCCATCATCCTGATAGCAATATTTTGTTCGCTCTCTTTAGCACAGCAAGTATCACTTGCCTATATAAATTCAGAGCGACTGAGAACCGAATATAATGATTTCATTGATGCCCAGAACAAGTTCGATAGTGAAGTTTCGGTCTGGGAAGATAGGTCCGCCGAACTTGAGGATGAACTGCTTGAACTTCAGAGAGAATATGAAAAGCAGGCTTTACTTTTAAGCGAGGACAAGAAAAAGGAAAAGCAGAGACTGATAGAAGAGAAGAAAGAGGAGTACCAGAATTATTTAGCTTCGATATTTGGCAAAGGTGGGGAAGCTGAACAAAGGAATACTGAATTGACCGCGCCATTATTGGACAAGATTAACGTGGTTCTTCAGCAAATAGCCGAAGAGTATGGTTATACAATTATTCTGGACGCGGCAACCGGAGCCATCGCTTATGCCACAGACGAGCTTGATATCACCGATATCGTTCTTGAGGAGCTTAATAAAGAGGATTAGACTTGAAGGTCTCCGAAGCATTAAAAATAATAAGCGGGGAAGTATCTGGAGATCCGGATATTGAATTTAATAGGATCGCACCTATTCAAACTGCTCAAAATGGCGACCTGACTTTCGTATCTGGTAAAAAATACCTTAAGTATCTATCTACGACTAATGCTTCGATCGTTATCTTAAGACCGGAGAATAAACCCTCAAATCCCACATATACAATAATCTTCAACGATAACCCAACCGAATCCATAAATAAACTGCTAAGAGTGATATACGCTGAGAAGCCTTTACAACCCTACAGGTCGCCAACGGCACGCGTTTCAGAGAAATCGGATATCTCAAAAAATACGTTCATCGGAGATAATGTTATTATATCGGATGGTGTTCAAATTGGGGATAGTGTTTCAATTGCTGCTAACAGTTTTATCGGCGAAAACGTGAGCATTGGTGAATATACGCGCATACACCCAAATGTTACGATATATAAGAACACTAAGATTGGGCGATATGTTACAATTCACGCCGGGGCGGTTATCGCAAGCGACGGCTTCGGTTATTCAGGAGTTGACCAGCATGGCAATCCTCACAAAGTCCCGCAGGTTGGAAGCGTTAATATTGAAGATTACGTTGAGATAGGCGCAAACACCACTATTGATAGAGGAACGCTGGGCGATACTGAAATAGGCTGCGGCACGAAGATCGATAATCTTGTCCAGGTAGCTCATAATGTCAGAATAGGGAAGAGATGCTTGATAACTGCTCAGGTGGGTATTGCCGGAAGTACAGTGATCGGTGACGGGGTTGTTATAGGTGGACAGGCTGGTTTTGTTGATCATATCGAGATCGGCGAGGGCACTATGATCGGGGCTCAATCAGGAATCAGCAAATCATTTCCACCGGGTTCATTTATATCCGGATCCCCTGCTAAGGGCCATCAAAAAAACCTTAGGCAGCAAGCTATGGTTTCGAAACTTGAAAAGCTTTTCGAAGAGGTAAAAAAAATTAAGAAAAAGCTGGAATGAGGTGAATATGGGGAAAATGCAGAAAACAATCAAAAAGTCTGTCTCGGTTTCCGGAATAAGCTTACATACAGGAAAAATGAACAGGATAACGTTCAATCCCGCGCCTGAGGATACGTGGCTTAAATTCATACGTGTGGATCTACCGGGCAAACCTGTAGTTGATGTTACTGTGGATAACGTTGTCGAGGAGCTTTACCGCGGTACTAATCTCACTCAAAATGGAGTTTCAGTAAAGGTCGTTGAACATGTACTGGCGGCTTTCTATGGTTTGGAAATTGACAATGTGATAATTGAACTTGATGGTGAGGAGCCGCCTGTTCTCGATGGGAGCGCGAAGCCGTTCGTGGACTTGATACTTAAAGCGGGAATACAGGAACAGAAGAAACCAAAACATTACTTCGACGTTAAAGAGGTGATCCAGTACTCAATGCCTAAGAGGGGTACCGATGTTCACTTGATCCCATTCAGGGAATTCAGGATCACATTCATGGTAGATTTTCCGAACAGGGTGCTTGGCACACAATATACTACTTTAGAATCGATCGAGGAGGAATTCGTTTCGGATTTTGCCCCGGCGCGGACTTTCGGCTTTCTCAGTGAGGCTGAAAAACTGCTGGATGAAGGATTAGCTAAAGGCGGAACCCTGGAAAACGCCATCGTTTTCGTTGACAAGAAAGTCGAAGAAGATGAATTAGAGCATTTGAGAAAGCAGTTCAAACTCAAGGAAAAAGTTTTTGTTGGGGAAAACGGGATCTTGAATAATACCCCTCTTCGCTTTTACAACGAACCATGCAGGCATAAAGTGCTTGATATGCTTGGCGATCTGAGCTTACTGGGTTTTTCGATTAAAGGACATATCATAGCGGCGCGTTCAGGGCACAATACAAATATCGAATTCGTAAAGCTAATCAAAAAACAGTATGACAAACATCAACTTGCCCAAAAATACGGAGTGGAGGACAAGGAGGTGCTTCTTGACACGCAGGCAATTGAAAAAATCCTGCCACACAGGTATCCCTTTTTACTCGTAGATAAAATCATTGATATAGAACCACTTAAGAAGGTAATCGGAGTAAAGAACGTAACCCGGAACGAACCGTTTTTTGACGGTCATTTCCCTGGGCACCCTATCATGCCCGGGGTTCTGATACTGGAATCCCTTGCTCAGACCGGGGGATTTCTCCTGTTGCACACACTGAAAAATCCCGAAGAAAAATTGGTTTATTTCCTGGGTTTAAACGACGTGAAATTCCGGCGACCGGTAGTCCCAGGAGACCAGTTAACACTTGTCATCGATGTCGAACACAGGAGAGGGCAGACGTTTCGCTTCCTGGGAAGGGCGTTCGTCGGAAGCGAATTAGCATGCGAAGCAAGGCTTTTAGCATCAGTTGTGGATAAAAAAGAGGTCATGCCTGAAACTTGAGTTGGTATTTCGGGGGAATACATTTAAAAACAAAACTCATTCACCGGGGGCGGCGAAGATAATCGCTGTTTTGATATGGAATTCAGCAAAGATTATAAAAACAAATGCTTTCTTCCGCAAAAAAACTCCTATGATTATTATGAACTGGATATAAAAATATCTATAAAGCCAATACAATTGATTGTTAATACAAATATAATAAAAAATAGTACCTAATACAATATAATATATTATGTTACTAAATTTACTTAAAGTAGATTATTAAGAATAAATACCGTTACAAAAACAAATATCACAATACTATTTGATCAACAACAAGTCAGTAGTCTCAGAATACTCACCCATCTTCAAACGACAGAAGTACAAACCACTCGAAAGATTATTGCCAGCATCATCTTTCCCATCCCAGTTTATCGCATTATTCAATAGTAATTGGCTGGCTTGCAGGGGCAAAGAATAAACAACTCTACCTCTAACATCGCATATTTCAAGCTTTATCGGCTCATTATACAATCCTGAAGGAGGGTTCTGCATATTCACGGAGATGGTAACAGAGGAATTGAAGGGATTTGGATACGCTTTCAAAATGTGGTATGAACCGGGCTTTGTGATTGAATTTTCAGGTATAGCTGATAGCGGATTATCAAAAATCATGAAGCCCACTTCGTTTGCGACATAAACAATGCCATCGATCACCTGTAGTCCGTATGTTCTCTCGGGAGCTGGATAGAAACCATAAGAAACCGGATTCGCTGGATCGTCTTCGATATTCAGAACTTCGATACCTTCATCTTTCTCAGCAACATAGAGCCAACCTGGTTCCACACATACTCCTTTAGCATCATCGTCGGTTTCATATTGACCTATAAGCTCTGGTTCTGTGGGATCAGCAATATCAAAGATATAGACTCCGTCATCGTCGCCAGCAACGAACAGGTAGTAATCGAGCTTACAGATATCGAGTGTAGTCCAGGTCATGGGGTATTGTCCGAGCAAACTCATATAGTTACGGTGCAGAATGACCAATCCATCCTCATCGTCCGTGAAATAGACGCAATCCTCGTCAACGTAAAGAGCTGTTGGGGCAGGGGATGAATATTCACCCATGGGCATAGGATGAATAGGATCTGCGATGTTAATACGCTTTATGCCAACGTCATTATATGTCAGGTAAGCTATCTCATCGATTATTGCGATATCGGTACAATAGCTGGTAGCTGTGTAGGATGTATCATAATCCGGGTTTGTGATATCGGTGATATTTACGATCTGCATACCGTTATTACTTGCAATGAACATGTAATCTCCGGAGATCGCTACATCTCTGAAAATTGCTGTGACTCTGAAATTAGCAATTTCAACCGGGTCGTAAGGATCGCCTACATATACAACCTGTATCCCATCGCTTCTTGCCACCACAAATGCATAATCATCCTTGATCAATACTCTTCTAAAATCGTGAGTAGGGTAGTGCCAGCCGTCTCTATAGATCGATGTTGGATCCGCAATGTTCAGCGCTATAACTCCATCCGTAACAGAGGCATACATATAATCACCATCAGTAATTGAGAGTTCTCTAATTCCAATACCCGAGATCGTGAACCAGTCCACTCTTTCGAGTGAGGAGGGGTGAGAACCATCAAAAACCAGGACACCCTGGTTATCGCATCCGGCGTAAACGTAATTATCCCTGGACGCAACGGAGAACATAGTAAAGGTTGGACTAAGATACCGGTCTAACTCAGTTGGGTCCATTGGATCATATACGTCCAAAGCGATCAAACCGGAGGCATCAGCTGCAAGGAAGGCGTAATGGTCCATTACTGTAACCTGGTGGACTACAGAAGTAGTTGTAAAACTCCCCATGGTTGCGGGATGCGTTCTATCTGCAACAGAGATTATCTGCATACCAGCTAATCCTCTCGCAACATATAAATAGTCCTCGTGCATGGTTAAATCCCAGGCGCCGCCGCTAAGATAATGGGAGATTTCCATGAACGGCGAACTCGGATCGCTTATGTTAATCACGTACAAGCCCATAGCCTGGGCGGAGAGGTACGCGTAACAATCCTTTATAACAACTCCATTGATTATATCCGATGTCTCCCAGGTGGATACAAGAACCGGATTTCTATGCCGTGAGACATCGACGATAGCAAGACCACCTGTTCCAGCAGCAAAATATAAATAATCTCCTTCGACTGCAACTCGCTTACCTTCACCCTCAATGTATAGAGTGCTTATAAGTTCAGGTTCATCCGGCACTTCAAGATCATATATTCCAAGCCCTAAACGAAAGGCGCAATATAAGTAATCACCATCCACACAGATGCCTTCAATGTCCGAGAACGAAGCTGTGCCAAGCAATTCGAGAGGGTATTCCTGTGAGAATGACATCGAAAAACCCATGATTAAAACTGCAGATAATACCAGGAAATAAACGGATATTTTCATTTTTATACTCCTTATATATCTTCAATTATACGGAATGTTTGAAAAATATTAAATTTAATTAGTTGTTTGTAAAAAGATGTTCGTTTTCATAATACAATCATTTTAGATATAAATTTAAAAAACGCAACTAATTTTACAGAATAATCTAAATCATATCCAAATTTCCCATTTTTTCAATTTTTTCAATTTTTTGAAATCTAAGTATTTATTCCTTGCTTTTAATTGTTTTTTTTATTTTTATATTATGTT
>JAFGQG010000121.1 GCA_016935765.1 bacterium | reverse complement strand
TAAATTTAATAGTGAAAATAAAAACAATAATAAATAATGAAAGTATATAATTTCAAAATAAACCTGCTTTTTCCAGAGTTAGTCACTCTCTTACTTATCTTTAGTTTTTCGGTCTCATTCGCTTCAGATACCGGTAAGGCTATAGAAGCGGGTGTTGATTACCTTTATAACCAACAAATGCCCTCCGGAGAGTTCCCTACTTACATCTCAGAATCACCTGGCTTTACGGATTATCAACCCTACACCCCGGTTTCCCCGTACATTACCTCATACATTCTGTACACCTTTTCATATTTTAAAGATTCGTCTGATTATTATCAGAATGAAAAGCTAAAAGAAATGACAAGAAAAGGTCTGGATTTTTTACGATCGATTGCAATACCTCCCGGTCTCTGGAGGTTCGAACCATCACTCGCACTGGACATAGATAATACGTCCTGTGCATTGCTGCCTTTTATCCTGAATAATATGAATCTCTGGGATTATGACGCAGTTTTCGAAGCCATCGAAAATAACAGTGACGAATCCGGATTATTATTGACATTTTTCAGAAATAATGACAAAAAACAACCATTAAAAGCTGATTATGATATCTCAGTCTATTCAAATATGCTTCTCCTTTATGGACTGTCAGGGAAAACTCACCAGCCAACCCTGAATTGGCTGAACGACAACATCACTTCAAAATGGAAAACTGAACTGCCATTCGAGATTAACAAATGGGCAGTTGAACCGTTTACCCCAGCTTATCTCGTTTCGAGAGCTTATAATGCCGGAGAAATCGATGAATTAAAACCCTCTGTTGAAAAAATTGAGAAATGGTTGACGGAATACCTTGAATCAAGCGAGCTTGATGATAACCCCCAACATACTGCGCTTATTCTTTTAACATTGATTAATTTCGATTACGATTTGCCGAATATGAGTAAATACGTGAATCGGCTCCTTGATAGTCAAAATGAGAATGGATCGTGGCTACCCGCAACGTTCTTTATGGACTTTAAACCTAATTACTATGGATCCCCGGCGCTGTCCACTGCGCTTTGCCTTGTGCTATTATTAAGATATGAAAATATGAAATAAACAGCTTTGAATTCCGTTTGATGAAACTAGTTAAAAAAATAATTAATCACCTGGAGAATTGCCCCTCGACTTTTTGGTCTATTTTCTTTACTGTTTTCACCTTCACATTGATAAGAGGGTTTCTGGAAGTATTCTCAAATACTGGAATGCCTCAAGCAGTAATTCCTCCTGAAGATTTTTTCCTCCATTTCCCTCTTTGGTTTCTGGACGTTTTTATAATCCTGAGTATAATAGCGGCAAAGCTAACCAATGAAAAAATTACAAACGTACTGAAAGTTTTTACACCTTTTTTCGGCTTGATAATAATTCCACCAATACTGGATCTAATACTCACTGGCGGAACAGGAGCGCCAATAGCATACATGTTCCTTCCCCATAAAGTGAAGGTCTCTATCTGGGAAATTATTAAAACTTTCGTTACTTTCAAACCCTTCAACTTAATACATGGTCCAGAAGGCATGTCTATTGGTATCCGGATTGAAACATGGATTCTTCATTTTTGTGAATTCATATACGTATATGTAAAGAGTAAAAACATATTAAAAAGCTCAGTTTTCGTGCTATTTTCATATTTTCTCTTATACGTCATGGGAATACTTCCCACCTTAACTCATTTTCTGGAAAAAAGCCTGATATCGCTTCATGTTTTTACTCCTTATACTCAAGGTGATATGACTTTTTATTCATTTATCATTTTTTTTGTTATGGTTTTAGTATTATTCAAAATAGCAAAGCCTGAAACCTTCCATGTTTTATTCAAAAACTTAAAATGGAACTATATGATTCATTATTTATTAATGTTCCTTTTTGGTGTTCTCGCGGGTATTGAATACGATATTAAAGCCATTAATCGTTTAAATCTGATGGATTTATTTGCCCTTCTTGTGTCTATATTTGGTTGTTGGGTTTTTTCGATTGCGATTAAAAATAGGTTCCAGGAAGAACGTGTTATCGATAATAATTCTGAAAAATCTCTTATATGCAGACAGGTAAAAAGAAGCGATTATTCATATATAGCGGTCCTGTCTGGTCTGGTAGGGGTAATTTCAGCTTTATGTGTTGGTTATAAATTCCTTTTAGCTCCTGTTTTAGCTCTCGGAATTTCAGTGCTCTATTACTCGCCCCCCCTAAATATAAAGAAAATTCCGGTTCTGAACCAGCTAATAGCAGGTATGACCTCAATCCTTGTGGTGATACAGGGCTTTGTTTTTTCAGGAGAAAAGGTAGGGCTTTCCTTCAGGTATATCCCCCTTAATATTGTCATGGGAGTCCTGGTAGTGTTTACATTAGGCGCTTCAGTAAAGAATTTAAAAACAAATAAGTCAATAGAATTGGAGAGTGATTTGAAACCGCGCGGGAGGCAAATACCGGTTTACCCTAAAATCCTGGTAGTGATAATGCTCATTTCTGCTTTTTTCCTTTGGGGCGTACTTTTGAAAATTGATGCTATCTGGTATTTTTTTATTGCGTTTCTTTTATCTTTATTTAATTTATATGTAATATTAAAGGGAAAAAGGATTGTTTATGTCTTTATTACATATTATATTATGATCGGGTTAACTATCGTATTTTTAATGCAAAATAGCAGGAGTATTCTATGAAATTTAAAATATTATATTTCGTTCTCTTAACCACTTTTTTCATGTTCAGTATGGGTTATGCGAATATGGCTGTAAAAGGGGAGATTGACCGGGAAGTCATAAAAGCCCAGAAGGAGGAAATACGGAAGCAGAATGAATATTATGACGATTTGCTGGTCCCCGAAAATGAGGTTAAAAATCAACGCGGCCTGATGATGAAGGTTTACGCCACGGGTGAAGGTGATTTCGTAAGCAAGATATCCTTGTCGCCGCAGCACTATATGGATCAAAGCGGCGGGTGGAAGGATGTGAAAGCTGAACTTGGACCCGGAACCGGAAAGTTCGAGTATTGCTGCAGGTCCAATACTGTCCAAAGCTTCTTCCCCAATAATAGCAAAGATGCTACCATGATTATCCATCACATTACCGGGACCGAATTGAGTTGGAAGAAAAGCGAGTTTTCCTACACTAATTCTTACGGTAAGAATGTGAGCCTGGGAAATTTCGCGGATACCCCCGCGAGAAGCTTTGACAACAAGCTTGTATATGAGAATATCCTGTCAAAGGTGAATGAAGAATACGTGCTTATCGACAACGGTCTTGAACACAATTTTATCCTACGCAATGGCGCGCTGAAGGATATCCCACACTTTGAGAATATGGGTTCCATTCATACATTGAACATAGGCTTCGAACTGCAATATTCAGAGGACCTTAGATTCATCGAGAAGGAAGCCAATATTGAGAAGAATCTGGAACAATCAAACAAGATATTGGTTGCGACTGGGCAGGACACGTTATTCGTTATTCGACCGCCTCTCGCGTACGATGACTATGGTGAAAAAGTAGCCTGCCGTTATGTGCTTGATCAGAATAGCGATACACCAAAGCTTTACATCGAGGTACCCCTTGAATGGCTTCTCGATCCTTATAGAGCTTACCCAATAACCATCGATCCTGATATCTATATCTACTGTAATACTTATAGCGGTTTTGTCTGGAGGCATTACGAAGAGGATTCGTGGGGGGATTGTAATGAATTGGAATATAATTATTACAGCAATATGATAATGGCAGGTCGGGGAGCGAATAATGGCGAAGAAACAAACGAATGCGCTATGACCTGGGGATGCGATTCTGAACAGGATGAGGATAGAGGATTTGCCGAGTTCGATATTTCCGGAATCAACGATGCTACCATTATTGTGGACGTGGATCTGCGGCTGTATACGACAGAAGTATGTGCGGACCCTGAAGGTTCAATGACCTACCTTGACATCTACCATGAAGGTTACCGTCCATCAACCGTTGGGACTTCAATTCAATGGTCCGATGCCGGGGACGGTACCCGATACATACAGTATTATCTTGATGATCCTACTGATGATGTTGGTTGGAAAACCCTCGACCTCGGTACAACAGGCAATACCCACGTACAGAATATGTTAAGCTCAAATTGGTTTGCAGTTGGGTTGGATAACTACTATGTTCAACCAGGAATGTCATTCAACGACGAAGTAAAGATACGAAACCATACCTACGGAACATCGAGTTATCATCCTAATCTACTCGTAAGGTACAGCTATGCCACGGACAGCTACGAACCAGATAATTCTTGCTCCGACTATACGAATATTTCCCCCTCGACGTCCAGCAGGTACCAGAGTCATACTATCAGTCCAACGTGGAACGAATCATCCTGGCAGCATGATTATGACTATTTTAGATTCAGCGCCGAATGCGGCAGGAGATATTACTTTTATTCTTCCAGCAATAGTTGGAGCTGGGGTTATACAGATACATACGGAGAATTATACACAGATGACTGCGGAACTCTCCTGGCGTCTGACGATAATTCGGGCGGAAGTTATAACTTTTCGCTGAACTGGTGCTGCACAAGCTCGGGGTATTACAAGTTAAGAGTAAGAGGAAATAGCGCTTCCACCACTTTAGGTCCTTATAGATTTTATTATTATTACACCTCACCTGCGGACTGCAACCGCGATTCCTATGAATCCGACAATACATGCAGCGCTGCAACCTCGATATCTTACGGTATCAGTTCGACCAATCACACGTTAAACCAGGAAGGCGCTGACGAAGATTGGTATTCGTTCAGTATTCCCTATTTATGCAATTTTTACTGCTATACCACGGGCTCAGCAGGGGATACACGTATGTGGCTTTACAGGGGTTCCTGCAGCAGTTTGACCCAGGTGGCTTACGACGATAATTCAGGCTCGGGCTCCTTCTCGAGAATAGACGCCACATGTCAACCCGCTGGTCAGTATTACATTCGAGTTATGGGCAACACTAACGTATGCAACTACACTCTCTACCTTTCCAGCTTGACTGATATGAGGGTCGGTACCACTACCCTGAGCACTCCAACAACAGGAACAAGGAATGTAGGGAACTCGGTCAATTTCGACTGGAGTACAGCCTCCGGCGCGACATCATACCGTCTTTACGTGAATGGTTCGCTTGTTTATAACGGTTCCAACTCTTATTATAACGGGTACGCTTCCTCGAACTGCACCAACTACAACTGGTATGTTCAGCCCTATAATGCTTGTACTTATACTACGAGCTCAACCTTCAATTTCAGGGAGAACGGCGAGCCCACTTCTCCAAGCCTGGTCTCACCGGCTTCAGGCACAAGGAACGTCGGCAATAATCCAACATTGTCATGGAATGCCGCCTCCGACTGCGATGGGGACGCCAGGACCTACCAGGTCTATTTCGGAACATCAAGTCCCCCACCACTTTATACAACAACCTCTTCGATTTCAGTCCCCGTAACCACGGGCGATTGCACAACATATTACTGGCGGGTCAGAGCATACGACGGCTACGAATATTCAACCTATTCTGCTACTTGCAACTTCGTGGAGAACGGCGCTCCTGCCGCCCCAACACTCTCCTTTCCTGCCAACGGTGACTCCATCGAACCGGAACCCAACCGCGTACAATGGAATACCGCGTTCGACTGCAATGGCGACGGCTTAACTTATGCATGGTACGTGGACTACGACAACCCGCCTATGCCGCCTTATCTTGCAAGCGGTATCGCCTCAGGGTTGAACAGTACCCTGATAGATTTTTCCGTATGCCCGGGTGAGACATTATACTGGAGAGTCTTCGCCTTGGATGGATATGAATCCGGAGCATGGAGTTCCACATGGCACTTCAGAGTGATGTTCCCCAAGGTCCATGTAACCATAAGAACTGACATCGCGGGGGGAATCGTCACCGTGGACGGAACTAACCAATTCTCACCTTATACCGTGAGGTGGGTCGTTGGCAGCGCCCACGAGATAAGCGTTCCTTCACCTCAACTGGAATCAGGGGGCGTACGTTACATTTTTGACCACTGGAGTGATGCGGGTGCCCGTACCCATAATATTATAGTACCTGCCGTCGATATAACTTATACCGCGTTCATGCTTGCCCAGTATTTAACAACCATCACCAATGATCCTTTGGTCGCGGGAGACGGGGAAGTCATCGTGGACGGTTCCAATGAAACCGTGCCGTTTACAGCGTGGTGGGATGATGGAAGCATTCACGACATTGAAGCAATCGACTCATTTACTGTCGGGGACACGCGATATATATGGGATGACTGGAATGATGGAGGAGACATCGCGCACCCCATTATGATACTTTCTGAACACATCTACATAGCAAATTTCGAGGTCCAGCACTACCTGACCGTGCACGATGGAGGACACGGTCCGGTCTATGGAGAGGGCTGGTATGCAGAAGGCTCATCTCCCGATTTCTCGGCTGATTCGATCGCGGACGAGGATGACGGTATCAGGTACAGGTTCGATTCATGGACTGGTGCGGGACCCGGCGCTTACTCGGGAGCAAATAATCCCGCCCATTGCACCATTAACGGTCCGATTACCGAAACAGCCAACTGGATAAGGCAATACAGGTTCATCGTGTCGAACCCGACCTTTGCAGATACTCCGGTGCCACCGGTCGGAATTTACTGGTACGACACCGGTACTCTGCTGACCGGTCATGTTAACCTCATAGACCCCGTAATGCATGTTTACGCAACTGGTTATATAGGAACGGGATCACTGGGTTCGGATATCGATACTGCCTTCTCGACCACCTTGCTGTCAGCCAGTACTATCGAATGGCAGTGGGCGCCCCAGGTATATCTGATAGTCACCTCCGAATACGGGTCACCAACACCCGCGGGAACAACATGGTATATTCCGGGAACTGACATTGTCGCCACTGTCCCATCGCCGGTTTACTTCGGAACCAATACAAGATCGATTTGCCTTGGATGGAATGGAACGGGTTCGGTTACTCCATCTTCCGGTACGACCAATTTCTTCGATTTCACAATAATGGTTAATTCGACACTCACCTGGAACTGGGAATTGCAGTATAGATTCGTCGTGAATAACCCTGGTAGTCACGATACACCCGTACCTTCCGCTGGAGAGCACTGGTACGAGGAAGGAACATATATTGAAGGCTATATTAACTCCCACGTGGATACATTCTATTGCGTTGGATACACTGGCGGCGGAGTATTGCCCTCTGCGCCAGGTACTACTTTCGCATTCTACCTGACCGGTCCGGCTTCAATTACCTGGAACTGGGAGGGAGCATCGAACATCCGCCTCCTGACAATAAACTCGGATTTCGACTATTGCTTTCCTCCACCGGGGAACTATTACTACCTCCTGGGCTCCGAAGTGAACGCATCAGTCATACCGCCACTTGTAGTTGATTCTTTAGATACCGCGATAAGATACGTATGCCTGGGTTATACGGGCACCGGCTCTGTATTCCCCGACTCAAGTGATACGAACGTAATCAGCTTTAACATAAACGAAAACAGTGTCATCAACTGGCTATGGGTGACCCAATTCATTTTTACCGTGATGAACCCCGACAGCATGGGGGATCCAGACCCGCCGGTCGGTTCATACTGGCTGGATATGAACACTGCGGTAGCCGGAACCATAACTTCCCCTATCGATACGTTCTTCTGCACCGGTTATGTCGGGACAGGTTCACTGCCCAGCGGCTATACTAATTTCTTCAATTTCGTGATAAGGGAACCGTCATCGGTCATCTGGATTTGGGATGCCTATGCTGTTCCCTTCCGGGTCATCTCGGATTTTGGTACCCCAAGTCCGCCCGTTGGAGTGACATTTCACGGTCTTGGAGTTGAAGTTACCGCCGTAGCAGGTTCGCCGGATCTCATCGCCCCGGGCGATAGAATGGTCTGTACCGGCTACGAAGGAACAGGCTCAGTACCTGCCACAGGAACAGAAGACTCCATTTCCTTTAATATCATGGATACCTCCTCAGTCACCTGGTTGTGGAAGCTGCAGTACAGGATACTTGTAACTTCTGACCATGGTTCGCCGGTCCCGCCGGTCGGCGCTAACTGGTATGATAGGGGTACCTCAGTCGACGGATGGGTAGAGCTCATGGCTGTCGAAGGCGTAGATACCTACTGGTGTTCGGGCTACGACGGTGAAGGTTCTATCGGAGACGCTATCGATACATTCTTCTCGTGCTCCCTCCTTATTCCCTCGAGAGTGGAATGGCTATGGGTGCACTCAAGAGATGCAATTATCCTCGATGTTTACTCAGACCACAGCGCTCCATATCCTTCGGTGGGAAGGCATTATTATATCGCGGGAACAGCGATCCCCGCCTCGGTAGGTACTCCATCCTACGAGATTGATGGTGAAAGATGGCTGTGCACAGGCTGGGACGGCACAGGCTCAGTTCCTGGTACTGGGGATTCCAACCGCGTCAACTTCAATATGGACGATACCTCCACTATAACATGGAATTGGAGAATCCAGTACAGGTTTACCGTAAACAGCGCCTTCGGCGATCCGGTACCTGCAGTGGGTGAAGCCTGGTACGATCCCGGTACTGAAATATGCGGCTGGGTTAACAGATTTGACGGAATACACGTCTGTACAGGTTACGACGGTGATGGTTCCCTCCCGGATGGGGTGGATACTTCTTTCTGCTTCAATATCGATACGACTTCCTCGGTAACCTGGAGCTGGATACTGTTCATAGAATCCTTGTCGCTGGTAGTTAATTCGGCATACGGCGATCCATACCCCGGGGTTGGTATAAACTATTATTCGCCGGGCGCAGAAGTAAACGTCGTTTTGCCCGAAACGTTGATCACATTTGGTGAAACGAGAGTCGTTTTTACAAACTGGCGTGGAACAGGTTCCTTACCCGCATCCGGGGAAGAAACCGCATTTTCATTCACCATCGATGAGAACTCATCTTTGACCTGGCTGTGGGAAGCGCAATATCACATCGAGGTGAGTTACACCGGAGCCGGGGCATTTGTGCCTCTTCAAACCGGGGAAGGATGGTACGTGGAAGGAACGTTCGCGCCAATTTATTCGGATTCAATTGTCGGCGCGGGGGACGATTGGTACTTCTTTATGTATTGGTCGGCAACCCCTGAAGGCGCAGACTTCGCGGATTCAACCGTCCATTCTACCAATATCCTCGTGGATACATGCTACGATGTGGTCGCGAATTACGTGAACGCATTACGGCTCGAGGTCGAAAAAAGACCGGTGCACAGAGAAGGGTATATCAGGTGCGATGATGATTACCATCATGATGTGTCATCCATATTCAAATGGGTAGCTCCCGGTTCTTTCCATGAACTTGGCGTCAGCTTCGCGGATACAACCGATACAACCCGTTATTATTTCGATTACTGGACAGGCGGTGATGATGACACCATCACAACTGTCGGACCTATCTTATCAGATATGACAGTTTATGCTAATTATTGGTGCGTCCATTATTGCACCGTTAAAAAGGAGCCGTGGCAGGAAAACGGTGTTCTTTCAGTTGACAGGTACGCATGGATAGGTGGAGGGTCCGCTGAACAGCATTTCTGGTGGGAAGAAGGAACTCAGCATTACCTGGAAGCTTCGGACCCTGACCTGGATGGGGAATTGATCAAGTACGGCTTTATCGAGTGGAATGATGGCGGAGAAATGAGGCATTGGACATCGCCAATATCCGGACCTACCGAATTCATCGCCCGGTACTATAAAGCATACCAGTGCTCCATTAGAAAAGAACCTCCTCACATAGGTGGAAGCATAACTTTTGAAGATTCCGTTTATGAAGATACATCAGCCATTGGTTTCTGGGGTATCCAGGACTCCTCATACTCCATCGGGGTAAGCACCGTGGACCTTACCTATTTTTACCTCTACACTTTCGATAGCTGGGAGCATGGAGGAACAAGAGAGCAAATCTGCCCTCCTATTACAGATAACACAGTGTTCCAGGCTAACTATATTGCAACGGATGTCGTGGTCAGGTTCAGAACCCTCCCGTTTGAATGGCATATTGGAGAAGTGGATGTTGGAGATGTAGTTACAATGGAAGAAGCTGATGTGATCGAGATAGTTAACCAGGGTACGGTTCCAATTGATTTCGGGTTGAGAGTTTCCGATGGAGGGGATTTTTGGAGCCCGTCTTACGCGAACGGCTATAATCTCTTTGTGCTCAGAAGCCGGTTTGAGAACACGATGTTCGCTCCCGATTCTTTTCATTCCTCTCTCGATTACGTTAAAAGCTCAATGACATGGGCTACTGATATTATCTTCGGGAATTCAGGATTTGCGATAGCACAAACCGATACGGTATATCTGAGCATGCAATTCCATGCCCCCCTTGGCAGTACGGAATATATGACCGAACAGGTCATCACCGTAGAGATAAAGGCGCAGGTTTCGTTGCCATAAGCTATTCGACTACATTAAAAAAGAAGACTCAGATAACTTAGATGGGGAATGAGGGCGCAGATGAGGGAGAATGATTAATGACAAATAGGGGGAAGAAGTCAAATACCAAGTACCAAAAATCACAAGAAAAATAAATAACGCGGATACCGCTTGATAATTAACAAACCGAAGGTTTGTTTTAGATTAGCACGGATATAAAACTAATGAGACCGATGATGATAAACAAACAAAATTTAAATTCCCATGGACTTTGTAGAACGCAAATCTTCATAGAAGACAAACCATCGTAAATGGCAAATCTTCGTAGAAGACAAACCATCGTAGATAGCAAATCTTCGGATGAGACAAATCATTGTAGGTGGCAAATCTTCGTAGAAGACAAACCACTGTAGGTGGTTAATAATTGTAGAAAACAAATTAACAAAGACAACACATCCTTGTAGAGGATGAATAAATTTACAGCAATAATAAAACCTGTATATTGTGAACAAAGAAAGCATAATTGTAAGCCTTTAGTTGATCCTTATATCCATTTTACTTATTGGCGATGTAACTTTCGGGCAGCAGGATTCAATTCCTTTAGAAAATCCTGAAATCAGAAATCCTGTTTACCTTTTAATAGAATTGGGGGATTCCAGTGTCTATGAAGGTGAACTGCTCCTTACTAATGATACAACATTATGTATCACATCTGGAGAAAGTTACGAAAAGAGTGCGCTAAATATAAAGTATAATGATATAAAGTATATAACCTTCGTATATAGCGAAATGGTTGCACGCACCACTATGGGGAGATGCTGTACCGGCGCTGGTCTGAGCGGACTTGCTTTCTTCACATTAATGACTGAATTAGAGATTTATGACATATTTGGTTTTATTATTGTAGGTACAATCGGGGGATCGGTCTTTGGAATAACGACCCTGCTTTATACATTAGATGGATTAGTTTCTTCAACCAGGGAAGTCAATAAACCGATACATTATCCGTCATTAAGCAATGACCTCAAGCAATACCTTAAGGGGCAGATCGCAAGGGTGGCAAAATATAAAGAAATGCCGGGGAATTACCTCATTGTTTCTGTAAAACTCAAAGCTGATCTAAATGACTACAAGACATCCGATTACAGGGATATTATGGTCGAGCAGGAGTATGGAAATGAAATTGATTTCGATTATATAACGAAACGGGCGGGAGTAGGGCAGGGGAATAAGCTAAAAAGATTCAAGTTAAGCTGTGGGCACAATTTATCGTACGAATTTCTTACAGACCAGATCGAAACGTATTTTGATAAAAACAGCTTCACGGGTGGAGATATGGGAGTGGCATGCGTATCCCTTCATGATAAATATGGCGATTTTTATTCGATTGGAACGGAAATTTATTTTTTGGAAAGATTTTCTGGTGGTTTAAGAATCCTTATGCCTGCAGGTTGTAAGGTCAGCAGTAGTGAAAAAGACTATGATTGGGAGGAAGAGGAACCCATTCGCATTGACATGAAATATAGAATGAGCAGATACTATTTATTCGTGAACTATGACGTTTTAGAACTACCGATATATCGCCCGGGGTCTAAGTACTTGCTGAGGTTGGGCGCTGGCTTGAATTATACTCAGGCTTTTGCTCGTATTGGGTGTTAAAAAAATAACAAATATTTAAAAATAAAGCTTGACAACATATT
>JAFGQG010000120.1 GCA_016935765.1 bacterium | reverse complement strand
TCGTCTAATTCAACATTATTAAAATTATTAGGAATGCTATTCCATTCATCTAAGACGATATTCATTAATTCGGGATATTCCCCAAAATAACAATCCCTATCTTTTGTGCATAGCGTCACAAAATACCATCCCGAAGAGGAATAATCATATCCTTTTAATCTTATTGATCTTCTTTGTTTGTATTTATGGTCTAATCGCATTTTACAAAATACTGTTTCGTTGAACCGGCAAACCCACAGTGTTTCTAAAAGTTGAAAGAGCAGTTATGTGGACCTTAATATAGGGCGTCTTTTTGATCTGCGCGATCCCTGCCATATTTCTTTCTTCGTATTTGTCATTTGTCATTAGTCATTTATCATTTACCATTTGTCATTCCTACAAGTCCATGTCCGCGAAAACGTTCAGATTTCTCAGGTCGGTAGCGGCGATGTTCAGGGCTCCGTACTGGTTCTTCACCCTTCCGCGCACTAAAAACACGTCCTTGAAAAGCGTTCTTTTGGCGAACAGCTTGTACGACAGGTCGTTCAGCACCACTTCGAATGTTCCCTCCTTGTCCTGGAAGGTGAGGAATTTCATCTTTGTGCCGTTCTTCGTGGTGATCGTCCTCGCGGCTATGAGGTATCCGAGAATGTTGACCGTCTTTCCCATGTTGTCATTAATTTCATCACTTGTCAATAACTTTAGCTTGCCGTTGTTGTTACGCAGGAGGTCTATGGGATGCCCGGATGGGAAGAGCTCCATGGTTTCGTACTCCATCACTATTCTCTGGTTTCGGGGCAGCTCGTTCGCGTATTCGACGCTTTTGGTTCTCGGCAGTTGCAGGGTTCTGAGGGGCAAGCTGTTCGATCGCCACCACCTCGCGAAATCGTCGTAGATTATCTCCAATTTCCAGAGAAGGGAACTTCTGCTTTCGTCCATGAAATCGAAAGCCCCGGCGCGAATGAGATTCTCCACCTCTCCCTTGCCGATCTTCACTCTCTGCAGAAAATCGGATAGGGAAGCGAACGGGCTGATCTCCCGTTCCTCCAGTATATCTTCGATAGTACTATGGTTCAAATTCCTCACCCTGTCGAGCCCGATGCGTATTTTCCCGTCCTCGGCGCTGAAGTTCTTCCGGCTTCTGTTTATATTCGGGAGGAGTATCTCGATGCCCAGTCGTTTCGCTTCCTGGAGGTAAACATCGGTGGCGTAGAACCCGGCGTGGTTGGTAAGCACCGCAGCCATGTATTCCACGGGGAAGTGGGCTTTCAAATACGCCGCCTGGTAGGCTATTCGCGCATAGGTGGCGGCGTGCGATTTGCAGAATGAATAGCTCATGAAACCGACTATTCTCTTCCAGATAGTGACAGCCACCTCGGTGGAAATTCCCTTTTGCCTGGTGCCCCTGAAAAATTTCTGCTTGAGCTCCCGAATCTTTTCCTTGTGGCGCCTCTTGGTCATGGCTCGTCGAAGGAAATCCCCTTCTTCGAGTGTGAAGCCGGCGAGCGCGGAGGTGACCCTTATGATATCCTCCTGGTAGAGCATGATCCCGTAGGTATCTCCCAGCACTTTTTTCAGAATAGGGTGGAGGTACTTTATCTCTTTGAATCCGCGGCGGAACTGCACGTATTCCTTCTTCATTCCAGATTGCGCGGGTCCCGGGCGTATCAGTGAGAGCGCGATGGTGAGGTCGTTAACGGTTTTGCCTTTCAGCATCTGCAGCAGGGAGCGCATGCCCGGAGATTCGATCTGGAAGCATCCGAGGGTAAGCCCCTTTGATATCAGGTGCTCCGTTTCCCTGTCCCGCGTGACCCGGTCCAAGTCTATTTCGATGCCGTGTTGGGCTTCGACAGCGTCCACGGTTTCGCGGAGAATGGTGAGCGCCCGCTGCCCCAGCAGATCTATTTTCACCAGGCCGATCTTTTCGATGCTAAACATATCGTACTGGGTGATGGCGATGCCCTTGGCTGCCATCTGCAGCGGGACGTAATTGGTGATAGTCTCGGGAGATATCACTATGCCCCCACAGTGTATCCCCAGATGACGTGGGAAACTTGAAATTCTATCAGCCATTTCGATTATGGTCCTGAAGGGCTCCTGCTCGTAGGGTATGACGTCGCACTCCGCGTGGGAGGTTATCACTTCTTTGAGTGTGCCCTTCGAAAAGTAGGGTATTCGGCGCGAAAAAAAATTCACCTTCCCCTGGGATATCCCGAAGACTTTCGCGACTTCCCGAAAGCAGGAGCGGTGCTTCATGGTGCTGAAAGTGGAGATCATGGCTACACGGTCATGACCGTACTTATCATAGACGTATTTCAGGACTTCGTCCCTCCCGCGCCAGCAGAGGTCGATGTCGATGTCCGGCGGATCGGAACGGCTCAGGTTCAGGAACCGCTCAAAGAAGAGATTCTGCTCTATCGGGTCCACGTTGGATATCCCCAGCGCGTAAGTGACGATGCTGTTGGCAGCGGAACCCCTCGCAACTACGGGGATATTCGATGATTTCGCGAATTTCACTATATCCCAGACCACGAGAAAGTAATCCGTGAAGCCCAGCTTTTGAATGATGGACAGCTCGTACTCCGCCCTTTGCGCAATATCCCCGGTAACTTCACCGTATCTCTTCGACAAGCCTTCCATGGTCAGCCTCTTGAGCATCGCGTGGGAAGGCTCACCGCTACCGTTTTGATATTCCGGGAACTTAAGCGATGAGATGTGCAGGTCGAGGCTGCACTTTTCGGCTATCTCCCTAGTATTGTACAACGCTTCGGGAATCTCATCGAAATCGCGGTACACCTCTTCCGGGGGTTTCAGGTAGAACTCAGGAGACGCGAACTTCTCATCATCCCCATCCTCGAGGGTGGTGTTCAATCTTATGGATGCGAGTATCTTGTGGCATATCCAGTCCCCGGGTTCCGCGAAGTGGACGTTATTTGTAGCCACTACAGGTATCCCTAATTGTCTTGACAAATTTATTAATTTGTGATAAACTCTGCGGTTATCCAACCCCTTTTCGTATATCAATTCGAGGTAAAAATCGTCCTTAAACATCTCCTGGAATTTTCGAGCGATTTGGGCTGCTTCTTCGTTCTTTCCTTCGGCGAGTTTGGTGGGTATCTCGCCCTTTCGGCAGCCGGAGAGCACGACCAGTCCTTCGCTGTGCGCGGCGAGGTCTTCGAACGAGAGGTCGAATTTGTCGGGAGAGCCGCCATTGAGCTGCCCGATGCTGATGAGCGCGGAGAGGTTTTTGTAGCCTTCCTGGTTTTTGCAGAGCACGGTGAGGTGATATTTTTGTTCGAGGGTCAATTCCGCGCCGAGAATGGGTTTTATTCCGGCATCCAGGCACGCTTCATAGAAGAGAAGGGAGCCGTGGAGGGCGTTATGGTCGGTGAGGGCGAGCGTGTTGTAGCCCAGATTTTTCGCCTTCTCAATGAGCTCCCCCGGCGAGGAAGCCCCGTCGAGAAGCGAATAATACGAATGGACGTGTAAATGTGTGTAATCGAATAGTGTCATGATACTCTTTGTTATAGCGAACCACAGAGACACAGAGTCACAGAGATAACTATACTCATAGGACAAGCCTCTTGATCCCATTTTTTAACAAGGGTTTGTAAAAATTTATTATTAATCCAACTTGTTTATCATATAATTTTAAATATGTCAATAATTGGGCTTTATGTACTGGATTAATTTCTTCAACGCATTTAATCTCAATTATTACTTTGTTATCAACAACCAGGTCCATTCTGTAGCCACAATCGAGTTTTATTTCTTTGTAAACCAAGGGTAATGGTTTTTGCCTTTCAAAAGGAATATCCTTAAGATGCAATTCATGACATAAACATTCTTCATAGGCAGATTCAAGCAAACCGGGACCTAGATTTCTATGAACCTCCATAGCAGCTGCGATAATTTCCCCTGTCAATTTCTTTTCTTTAAACTTATAATCTTTATTATACTCTGTGACTCTGTGTCTCTGTGGTTCCATTTTTCCCTCCTTGTTTTTAGCTTTTTTCTCGTCCTTATCCGTTCCCTGTACTCTGTTCTCTCCTTTCATCTTGACAAGCATGGTGTCTTCAGCACGTATCCTTCCTTATCGGAGGCGTGGTATTTATTGAGGTACAGGAGGTCCGCGGGGAGAATCGCTCTCTGCCCGTACCTGGTTTTTATCTCGTCGATGGTCTTTGTGAGTTCATCGGTTTTGAGTTCGTTCCCTTCGAAGAGTTCGAGCTGCCAGCTATCCCTGACGAGGTTTGCGGCTTTCACGCCCACGAGCCGGACCGCCACCCTGCGGGTGTAGAGCTTCTCGAAAAGGTTCAACGCCTCCGAACTTATCCGGTCATCGCCGCTGACGGGCACGGTTCCGGCGGACTTCTGCTCGTCGGTGATGTCGCCGTACCGGATCTTCACCGAGATGTTCTGCGCGCGCAGTTTTTCCTTCCTTAATTTAAACGCGACTCTCGCGGCGAGGTAGCGTATCACTCCTCGAAGATAGTTGCGGTCGGTGGTATCCGTAGCGAAAGTTGTTTCGCGGGATATGGATTTCGGCATGAGGCGGTTCTCCACCTTGCTTTTATCGATCCCGTTGGCGTTCTCCTGCATTCTGGTACCCACGACGCCGAAGGTGACGACCAGCAGGTCTGTGGGGATCCCGGCTATCTGCCCGATGCGAGTTATCCCGAAGGACTGCAGTTTTTTACCGGCTTTGTATCCAACTCCGGGGAGCATCCTGATGGGGAGCGGCGCGAGGAAGCTCTTTTCCTGCCCTTTGAGAACGTAATTGAGACCGCGCGGCTTGGCGAGGCTGGTGGCTATCTTCGAGACCATCTTGTTGGAGCCGAGACCCGCGGATGCGGTGAGCCCCATTCTCTGAGTGATCTTGCTCTGCATGTCGTTCGCGGCTTTGATGACTATGCCGTAGAGCCGTTCGGTGCCCGTGAGGTCCACGTACGCTTCGTCGATGGAGGCGTTCTCCACGACCGGGGAGTAGTTGTTCAGGAGCTCATGGAACTCTTCGGAGAATTGGCGGTACAGCTGGAAGTTCCCGCCGAGGAAGTGGGCTTCGGGGCAGATGCGGTACGCTTGAGAGAGCGGCATACCGGTTTTGATCCCGCGCCGGCGAGCCTCGTAGGAGGACGAACAGACCACTCCGCGAACGTCCGGGGTGCCCCCCACGATGACCGGCTTGCCCTTGTATTCCGGGTGCGCAACCTGCTCCGCGGTGGCGAAAAAGGCGTCTAGATCGATGTGTAGTACGTGACGATTATACATGCGATACTCCGGGGTGAGACAGATTGATTGACGAATATCGATCAACGATTAACGATTGGAGAAGTTGGGTGGAATAATTGTGAATTACTAATTTCACTTTTTCCCCTCATTCTTTTGTGCTGTATCAACGCTCTTTACAAAAATTGATATTAACTCGTCGTTTTCCTTTAAAGCAAATTCCATTTTATCTTTTGACTTAAAAAGCTTGGCGCGGAAGATTACTTTTAAACAGACCAAATTTTCCCGAAGCTCCTTCAATACTACCTTCATCTTGTGAATGAAATCCTTTCTAGATGCAGCGCTCTGGGCTTCTCCATAATTCAGTGCAGGTGATGTGCCGGACCGGGTCAACTGCCCGGACAAATAATTTCCAACGACTGTCTTAGGCATATTTCCCGCTATTTCTATCATCAAAACAGCGAAATTGATAAGCCTGTCCTCCAGCTCATAAGGTTTACTGATTTTTTTTGCTCCTTCCTTGTTCATGAAACACCTCCTGAAAAAATATTAAAATTACTTATGTTTTCGTTCCTTCTGCTTTTCTGTTATTTGTTTTTTCTTTTTTTATTTTCCTTCTAAAATCGCTAATCGTTAATCGATATTCTGTAATCAATTTATCAAAACAGTCTCAATATGCCGGTAACTTTTCCAACTATCACAATGTCTTCGCCTTTATTCACGATGATGGGTTTATAGTTCGGGTTTTCAGAGACCAGTTCGATGTGGCTGTTCTTCTTGTAGAAGCGTTTCACGATGGCTTCATCGCCGAGGCGGACCACCGCGATCTCGCCGTTCTGGACCACGGGCTGCTGCTGTACGATGACGAGGTCGCCGTTATTGATCCCGGCGCCGACCATGCTGTCGCCCACCACCCGCAGCATGAACGAGGATTCGGAGACGAACGAGGTGTCCAGCGCGATGTGCCCTTCAATGTTGTCCTCCGCGAGGATAGGTTTCCCTGCGGGGACGTCGCCCACTACCGGTATGGAGAGCACGTTGTCGAGCACCGCGCCGAGGATCTCGAAACCGCGGGAGATACCTTCCCTGCGGCGGAGGTAGCCCTTTCTCTCGAGGTTCAGGATATGTTTCCGCGCGGCGTTGTAATATATCCCGAACCGCTTCGCCACCTCCCTTATCGCGGGTACGAAACCATGTTCCTTGAAATACTTGCTTAGATAGGTCAAAATTTCATGTTGTCTTTGGGTTAAATCTTCTGGCACTTAAACTCCTTTGGAGTAGATGATTACACAGATTACACAGATTACACAGATGGCACAGATGGTTTTAGCTGCGCTGTGGTTTAAAATACGAATCTCTTTACCTGACATTTTGTGCTCCCGAAATTGACTAACAATCCCACGTGGGTATTGCTTGCTTTTAAATATGAAATTAACTGTGATTCAAACAGTTTAGGCATGAATCCTTTAACAGATTTTATTTCTACAATAACCTTTTCCTCCACCATAAAATCCACACGAAACAAACCGATCTGTTTATCTAGATAAAAAACTTCGAATTTCCTCTCCGATTGATATTCAAACCCTTCCTTCTCTAGTAATAATTTCAGCGCATTGTGATAAATTTTTTCTCTGAAGCCGGGCCCCAAATCGGTATGAGCCTTGAAACAGCATCCTATTATTTTCTCTGTCAAAGGGTCCCTCTCATTTGCCGGTGTCTTTTTCTTCTGAGAATCCTTCTTTTCTTCTTGATTCATTTTTTTCTCCCAAATTTTCTTATCTTTTATCCTTTTAGGTGTTCATTTGACCACCTAACACAAAAATATAATACCACCGCAGCATTGTCAAGCAGTTTTTTTATTTTTTTTTACTTTATCAGAACAGCTTTGCGGATTATCTGCCTCACGTTGGTTTTGGCGCGGATAAAATAGACACCAGACCGAATATTCTTGCCGGGCTTCCAGAGCTTTTCGCCTTTCGATAGTTCAGCGATCTTCTCACCCAGTACATCGAATATTTCTACCTTCGCTTCCTCCAGGGTCGAAACCACACAGGAGAGATTGAACGGGTTGGGGAATACGTCCAGATGGAATTTAGCGCGATCATCGTATTTCTCATTTGATGCAAAAAGCGAACCGTGTCTCACGTAGAACCAGATGGGATTCGTGAAGCATCGATAGCAGTCATCGGGATCAAGGTATTGTTCACCCTCATCGAACGTATAGGCTTCGAGGCGATAGCAGCACCATCCCTCAGCGATGGGGAGTTCAAGCGGAATTGTAAAAGAGCCTTCGAGCCCGGTAACGTAAGAATCCAGGGATACCTGGTCTGAATATACCGCTCTTAAATATACCCTCTTAAGTAATAAGCGCTCAATAACCCCACCGAAATCGAAGGTGTTCTTATAGGTGATATATAAAGAGTCAAATCCCCCGGAAAATACCGTATCAGACTGACCGATCATCACCTTCTTTCCGGGTGAAGCGCTTTCGTTGAAGGCGTGGAAAACGACGATCGGTCCGTCAGTAGCTACCGTAGTGCCGTGACGAAGGGCGTCCATTATCGATTGCTGACCAAGCGTATCCGGGCAATAGGCAAGAGTGCGGACTTTTGCAAATGCGTTATCGGTTGCCCAGACGTCAGGGGAGGGTACCCCTAAAATGAATGGATGGTATGAAAAGTAATTGAAATCGCCATGAGCGTCGCTGCCGCCGTCTATGAATATTTTATCCGGTGGTTCGGTGGTTGCCCCGGTAATGGCGTTCCAGAGAAAGAGGTCCCAGTGATCGAGACCGTCCAATAAATCCTCGTCCCACTGATTGTCTTCGCCCATCATCTCCCCGTCGGAGAATGGAAACGGGTCACAGTATTCGTCCATATCCACGTTCACATCCCAGACAGAGCGCTCGTTCCAGATCTGTATTCCCTTCAGAGCGCCCAGTTTAATACCCGAATCGACTATATCGTTCTCCCACAGGTAATCGGGATCGTACGGGTGGGCAGCATAAGCCACTGCTTCAGGAGATGCCACAAGGAACGCATATACATCTCCATGGTCCTTTTCCGCTACACCGTCCGGTATTGGCGCGGAGAAGAAATCGTTGGCGCTGTAAATCAACAGATGATTCCTGTATTCCGTATAGGTCTGAATATCCGCTTCTTCACCCCTGATGATAATGGGATTGATATTCCCATAAACCGCGATGCTGTCGGGGATAACGTGCCAGTCGCTCAGGTTCAGATCATCTATAATCACTCCAAGGATAATACAGGAGTCGGAAGCATGATCGGTAGCCGTTACGAAATCGACACCCATTGCCCTTGCGCAGTGATATACCATGCTGTACGTGCCACCAAATTCGTAAGGATTCACGGTAAAGCTGGTATGAAAATGGCAGTCCCCCATGTACCAGTTATCGAACTTCGGCAATTCCGAATTCCCGATCTTCACCGCAAGTACCTTCGAGAAGCTTTCGCTCCATGGTGCGCCGTCCTCATAATCGATAGTGGCTTTCAGAAACAGGGTTTGACCCGGGCGATAGGAACCGGGCAACGGGATGAAAACGATGGTATCCCAGTGAGCTACATCCAGGTCCTCGATGATGGGGTCGTATTCCTTGATAAAAATGGTATCAGTGGTAGTAAAATCGTACCCGTATCCCGAGTGCGGCGCTTCGATGTAAAGACCCTCCAACTCCTCGAGGTCAATCACGTCCGCATCCCTAATGATGAATTGCACCGGTATTTCGGTATCCCGGCTTTTTATGAACCAGGGAGCATCGATCTGCATATCCTTTGCGAACGAGTTGGGGTACATTTCCCGCTTCGAGCCCTGTGCAGATCCAGGATTCCAGGCATATAATAATGCAAGGAATGCTAGAACGAGTATGGGAGTCAACTTCAAAATCCGAAGACATTGGCTGATTAATTTAGTTCTATTTTCCATGTCCTAGTAATATAATAGGATTTAAAAATCTATTGTCAAATCAAATGTGTATTCATTATATTTATTCCCCTTATTATCAATAAAATTCTATAAATATATCGTCACTACAGGACCGTTGTGAATTGATAATTGTATATTGACGATTGATTATTCCCCCACCTTCCCACCCCATGTGGGATACATACATTTAACCAAGAACCCCCTCCGCTCCCCAAGCGGTACAGGCACGCCAGTACCCTACCCGATGAGACGATGAATTTTCAGGTTCTTTATTTTTTTCTCCGTGGCTCTGTGGTTTTTATTTGTGAGGTTTCGTGTGTTTGTGTTTTCGTGGCGGTCTGTGGTGTTCTTTCACATTGCTAATTGATAATTGATTCATTGCTTTTGTAACACACCCCACCGCAAAGCGGTCCCCCCCTCTCAAGAGGGGACTAAGTTAATCGATATTCGTTATTCAATCCCTCCCCCTCTTACCTCAGCAGTATCACCTTCTCAACGACTTTAGCTTGCCCTTCAAATACAAAATAAATCCCGCTTGCCATCTCACTCGCATCCCAGTGAATAACTGTATGCAGGGGTGCATTCCCTATGAATCCTGCCACCCTCTTACCCTGAATATCCAGGATTTCGATATCATAATCCCCGGCTGGGAGTTTGATGTTGAGAAGGCTGTTGAAGGGATTCGGATAAACCGCAAGCGAAAAATCGCGGGGAATGGGCGCTTCGGCGATATAGCTCGACTCTATGTGGATAATGAAACAGGTGTCGGTGATGTTGGGACCGCATTCGGAGAGGTCTGGAACGTGGAGGCAGAGCTCGGGGCTGAAGGTGGTGTCCGGGAAGCCGAAGGTGAAGAGTGTATTGCCTGAAACTGTGTATGGGAGGCTGTCACCGCCTAAGGTTGCTGACACCGATGCCCAGTCCACACCACTGCTGTCAATAATGATAAATGCCACGGTATCCGAGAAGCTGACCGAATCCCCGCAGAGGCTGGTGATCACAGGTGGGGTGATATCCGCCTCCGGAGAGAGCAAATACCACCAGCATATTGAATCGAAGGGCCAGAAACCAGCGCCATCCTCGACGTGCATGATGCATACCTGGAGTGACTCGCCCGGTTCCCAGCCTGAGAGGTCGGGGTAGGAATAGTCGGTGCCATCGGTCCTGAGCACTGTTAAATACGGGTAGATTTGACCATATCTCTCGATGTAAATTTGGATTGAATCCAGGTCTCCAGGGCAGGGCACTTCTGTGAATTCGGGAGGATAAATTATGAATTCAGGATATAGATTACAATTAAAGATGTTGTGAGTGAATTCATCATTATCATAAGGATCGATCATGTCATCATAGTATGGATATTCCCATCTAGTGAAAAAACTCCAATCTCCATGGATTATAACAATCCCCCTTCCAAAATAACTCATCGCAATTACCACAGGCTCAGATGCAATAACTGTATCACCATAATTATCGGCTGAATAGCCTGTAGGGCTTGTCCAGGCTAAAGCACGATCAGTAGGGGTAATATTAATAGAACCCGTCCAAAGTAAAATGAGTGTATCAATTTCGGCTGTTATAGGATGATATAGCAAATTGAAAATTCTTGGAGTGCCTTCTGTCCATCCTGGCATATTATATGGTGGATCAAAAACCCTATCCATATTTACGGTTAGCCCCAAATTCCAACCGGGATGAGTTAGGACAGGATTCCAGAGCAGGTCCATGTTAGGGCTTCCCCAATTTTCAATAACAATGATTAATATTCCACCATTATACACAAATTCCTGCATTGCTTCGATTAAGGAATCTTCAAAAGGAAACTCGCTTCGGTAACTATGGCCAAGAAAACAAATTATGTCAAAGCTATCTGGTTCGAAATAATCCCATAATGTATCGACTACATCGCAACCCCATGACCGAAGGCTATCCCGCATTGCAGAAGTATAACCAAATTCAGGACTTAAACCATACGACCTTAAATGAAAAAGAACCCGGCAAGGGTGGGCTGCGGAAAATGCGAGGAGGATGAGTAAGGATGCAAGTAGGATTTTCTTAATCATGGTGATTATAATGAAGAGGCGTTAAAATGAATTACGAATAACGATTAACGATGTTTTTGCAAAAAACTCGTAAAACCAATTCATTGAATTGGTTAACGATATCAGATTTAAGAAGTGAAAAAACAGAATCATTAAGTTCGATAATCAATTTAATATTGAAATTATTAAAAAATTAACCGAATCAATATCCGGTTCCTTAAGCTCCCCAAGTTTTTCTATTATTAACTCTTTGTTTATAGTAGCAATTGCCGCTTTTAACACCGATGGTTTCAGCAATCCACATTCCTTCCATTTCTGTAGTACAGGTTCGAAGCCTAATTTATTATCTACCTTGCTGGTTATTGCCATCACGAGCAGGTCATTCCGGCTGTTTTTATGATAAAATTCATTTGAAACTACCACAACAGGTCTGGCTTTAAGCGCCCGTAAGTCCGAAAACGGGAAACGTACGACAAGTACGTCGTATTTACTGTAAGAACTTATCATAGACTTCGTCCTCATCATTATCCCAGATCTCTCTGAACTTTGCTTCCGACAAAGTGGAGAATCCTTCCCCTTCTTTATGAATTAGAAATAGATAGTATTGAAATAATTCGTTAATGATATTATCAGGAGTGTTTTTTACAAACTCAATGAAAATCTCTTTAATGTCTCTACCCTTTTTTTCTTCTTGTTGGTTGACAGCGGCAGTTTTAAACTCTCTGTTCATTTCCCGCACTTCATCCTTAATTTCATCATCCTCTGCCATTTTAATTAGCTGCTTTTTTAATTTATTCATGTCCTTTGGAGAAGACTCCTGATTTGTTTTTTTTATACGATGGATAAGTTTCTCGAATTCTTCAGGATTCAGACCTTTATTATTAAACTCTGTCTCAAGGTCTTCGCGTATCATCATACGTACTGCTTCTCTAACCACATCGCCCCGGTTTTTGAAATATCCATCCTTGACCTTTTGGTCCAAATACTCCAGTAAATTACCTGTTATTTCAATGTTTATATTCATAAATAATCCACCATAACTGTTCTTAAATTGATAATTATAAAAAATAAAAATATCAGTAAAAGTCAACCTTAATGTATTAGTTGGATCATTCTTTTGGGAATTTTATAAATAAATCCTCCCAGTGACTTTGTGGCTTTGTGGCACTCTTCGGTTTATATTTAAAAAGAAATAGCACACGGATGACGCGGATTTAACGGATTATCACAGATAATAGTGATTTATTTACAGCTATGTAAGATTCCTCCCCACCCATCCAGCTCTGTGGTTTTTATTTTTTTTTTGTTAGGTTTCGTGTGTTTGTGTTTTCGTGGCGGTCTGTGGTGTTCTTTCACATTGCTAATTGTTTATTGCACATTGATTCACTGCTTTGGCTTCCCCTTTTTAATCAAAACAGCCCCATCTGACTTTCCCCCTCCGGCTCCTCTATTTCGTAGGACCTCAGTTTCTCAGCAATTTCCTCTATCGATTTTCCGGTAGTATCCTTAATAGCAACATTACCCCCTTTTAGAAGCCTTCGGTTGCCCTGGCAGGCGTTATCCACCACAATGAGCAGCCTTCCCTGCTTGAGGGTATGTTTGGCAGTATCCATAGTGCCGCTTTTTGCTGCGGCTTCCACAATGATAGTCCCGATGGACAAGCCGCTTATAATGCGGTCGCGTGCCATGAGCGCCATCCCTGCTGGGGGAGTATTGGGGTGCAATTCCGAGAGCAGCGCGCCGGAGTTTATAATTTCTTCCGCCAGTTCGCGGTTCGAGTAGGGGTGAACAATGTTTACGCCCGAGCCCAATACCCCGATAGTCCTCCCATTCGCCTCCAGTGCGCCTTTATGCGCTGCGGTGTCGATACCCTCCGCCAAGCCGCTTATCACAGTAAAACCATGCTTTGCTAACCCTGAAGCCAACCTCGAAGCGACAGCTTTGCCCTCTTCTGAACACGCTCTTGAACCCACAACAGCAACCGCAGCCTCATCACTCTCCAAATACTTGCCTCTCTGGTACAGGATAACCGGTGGATTTGCTATTTTCTTTAAATTCACCGGATAAAAACCGTCGATTATGGTCATTAATTCTATGCCGGAGTCCTCCCACACTGTCACCATTTCATCTATATTATCCATGTCTATATTGAGCATCGCCTGAGCTATGTTGGGGGTCAACCGCGGGAAACGGCATAATTCTTTTTCTGATGCTTCGAGTATATAAGTGGGTTTCTGGTACACCTCCAGCAACTTCTTCAGCAACTTAGGTCCCAATCCCTTGATCTGGCTTAATGCCAACAGGATAATTCTATCATACCTTGTTACTTCTTCTGACATCATCTCACTCCAGCCTGGGTTTTGGTTACCGCCAGCACCAGCAATTTGGAGGGTTTACCCCGCTTCAATATTCGGGTGGCTTCCTTGAGCGTTTCACCGGTATTCACAAGGTCGTCTATCAACAATACTGTTTTATTCCTGATCAATTCTGACCGCTCCAGTCCAAATGCTCCCTTCACGTTAGCGGTTTTCTGTTCCAGGTTCTTCATTTCCTTCTGCTGTTTGGTTTTACGTGTCTTTACCAATATACCGGTTTTGTAGGGAATGGAAAGCCTTTTCGCAACATTCAGGGCGAGTAAATGCACTGGCTGATAATCCCGGGTTTGGGTTGATGGTACTCCAACAATGAAATCGATATTTTCAAACTGGTTATTCTTTTCGATAAAGTCCACCAGCTTCTGGGCGAGGGAACCGGCGAGAGACTTCTTTCCGTGGTACTTGAAATCTGTGATCATCTGTCCCAGTGTGGTCTTTTTATTTTCGGTGCCTTCGAAGTGGCTGTGGAAATCCAGCGCGAAACCGGCATCCCAGTTCCCCTCGAGAGATTGAGGGTGCTCAGATTTCAGGTAATTCTCGATCCTTTTCTTTGTGCTCTCCTTCGGTGACCGTGTTCCAATTTTTGAAATAAGACCAGTAGAATCATCGACGGATACTCGAACCTTATCTACATCTTCCCGTGAAACGCCAACTTCCTTCAGTTTCTGGAGTACGAGAGGATCCCCAATCTTTCTTAAAGCTTTACCGGCTCTCTGCCGGACTTTGCCATCAGGATCATCGAGCGCTTCTATTAAAGCTGAAGCTGCTTCTCCCGCACCAATTTTCCCCAGAGCTGTGGCAGCAATATGACGAACATTGGCACTGTCATCCTTTAACGCTTCTATAAGCATTGAAACTCCATCCTCCGCTCTCAACTCTCCTATCAGCCATACGAATTTGGTCTTCTTTTGCTGAGAAAGATCCTTGAAGAAATCATAAATGTACTGTTTTACCTTACTGTCCGAAGCTGGTTTGTGTAACATTTCAGCCCTCTTATAATGAGCTGCCACGCACCTTATTTGCTCAAAGGTGATATCTTCCGGTAATAATTCTTTAATTGGTGTAAGTCTTTCGAAACCCACCTTTGAAATAGCAGCTTCCACCTGGCGTTGAATGGTGGGAGACACTACTGCGTTTACTTCGATCTTACCCAATTCGATCAGCTTCGCAATATGGTTATAGATAGTACGAATTGAAATTTCGCGATTTGAGGATATCTCTTCAGGTGTTAATCCTTCCTTAAATAGTCCATAAGTCTTTATTATAGTTTTAGATACATTCTCATCTGACTTCAAAACCTCCTTCGGGGCTGGCTTTTTTAAACCGGTGGGAACCGGTTCCTTCAGCAATTTCATGCCCGGTCCGGTCAATTTCAAAAGAGGAAAATCACCCCCCACTATCTTGATCAGCTGCCGGTCTATCAAAGCATCTATCATGGCAAGAGTGTCCTTCTGGGTATAAGTTGAAAGGGTATTATAGCTTGGGCTTTTATTATAGCCCCACTTGACTATATCCCGGGCTTTCGAACCCGTCAGTACCTTTGCAAGTTTGAACCTTCCCAATTTTTCTGTGAAGCGGTCCACACACTCTAATATCTTGATAGTGGTGAAATACGATTCTTCGTCGAAGTCTTCAGTGCCGGTAAAAAAATCTGGTTCGCAATTGTCGCAGCAATACCGGTAATCACTCATAACCTTTTTATCTCCGAAATGGTTGAGAAGAATACTTCTTCGGCACCGGTCGGTTTCGCCATATACCAGCATTTTATTCAGTTCATTATACTTAAGGATCTTCCTCTGATCGTTCAATTTTCTTATATCGCTTAAATTTATCCGCTCAGAATCACCAAGTTTGGGTTTCAGGTTCATTATATCAGCAGTGTTGTCCCCCAGTTCAATAATGCCGTTTGCGGCGAGTTGGTCTATGCCCAGGCGGAGTTTGGACGGGAATATGCCAGTCTCCTCTTCCAGTTCCCTTTCAGTTACCGAAACCCAATCCTCTTCCCTTTTCTGAAGGAGGATTTTATAGACCTGGCGCAATTCCTGTTCGGTCGGGGTGGAATTTTCGATGAACCATTCCTGCAGCGCTCTGTCCTCAGGGCAATATAACAGGAGGACCTTCGATTGCTTTCCATCCCTTCCCGCGCGGCCGATCTCCTGGTAATACCGCTCAAGGCAATCCGTTATCTGGTAGTGTATCACGAAACGTACGTCCGGTTTATCGATCCCCATCCCGAAGGCATTAGTAGCCACTATCACGGGAATTTCGCTTTTTAGAAAACGCTCCTGGTTCTCCTTTCGAAGGTTATCCTCCAGACCGGCGTGATAAAAACAAGCTGAGATGTTCAGCACATTCACCAGAAAATCCGTAATGAATTCCGCTTTCTGACGGGTTCCTACATAGATGATTCCGCTATCTCCGGGATGGTATTCAGTCTTGAAGAAGTTATCCAGTATCTCCAATTTTTTCTTGTCATCGGTAACGTACCTGACTTTCAACTCCAGGTTCGGGCGGTCGAAGCCGGTTATCACTTCGCGGGTTTGATTCATATCGAGCTGCTTTAGAATATCGTTCTTAACCTTGCGCGTAGCAGTGGCAGTAAGAGCTATAATCGTAGGGCGCTTGAGCTTGAAAAGGAGGTCCTTGATATGGAGGTAATCGGGTCGGAAGTCGTGTCCCCACTGTGAGATACAGTGGGCTTCGTCCACCGCGAGAAGGGGAATCTTTACATCTTTAAGCGCGGACAGGAAGGTACGGCTTCTCAATCTCTCAGGACTAACGTGTAATAGCTTGTATTTTCCTCTTCGCAGTTCATTTCTACGGTGACTCTTCTCCTGGCTATTCAGAGAGCTATTTATGAATGTGGCAGCGATTCCACGAGAACATAGCATATCTACCTGGTCTTTCATAAGAGCTATCAGCGGGGAAACCACCAGCGTGGTGCCATCTAAGAGCAGCGCGGGTAACTGATAGCAAAGGGATTTGCCCGAACCCGTAGGCATTACGACGATCGTATCCCGTTTGTCGAGAGCGGATTTTATTGCTTCATATTGACCGGGCAGAAATTCATCGAATCCGAAATCCCGGCTAAGTGTGCCTTCTATTGATCTCATTTTATTATTATATTATAATACCATTATCCATCCTCTACAAGGATGTTTTTTGTTTGTTATCATTTTTCTACAATTATTAACCATCTACGATGGTTTGACTTCTACAAAGTCCTTTTGACATTAAAAAAACCAGATTCATTGCTTTTGTTTCCTCTTCCCCACCCAAGCGGGACACATTCATGAGTCCCCTACACCCCTGAGACGTTG
>JAFGQG010000119.1 GCA_016935765.1 bacterium | reverse complement strand
CCTGCCGCCACAGTTGCCAGTTCGATAACCTTAAGACCTTCTAAAGCATTCATTAATCTCCCACTCCTGAATTTGTTGTACACTTCATAAATATAATTAGTATCAAACTATTATACTATACCGAAGAGACATTCTACCTGTTAGTAAATTAAATAGATAAAACAAGGTATTTAATCTTGGGAAAAGTTATTTAATACTTATTTAGAACCTAATTTATGGTATTCTGAATTTGTAAGAGGTGAGAGGAATGGTGGAGCTGGGGTATCGATAGGTAGAACTTTTTCAACCTCGTTTGTTTTAGCACCATAGTTGTTCTATGTCGATTTTGTAGCCGTGCGCGGTAGCATATTGGATTCAATTTCAATCGTGCAATGACAGTGTTCACCTTCAAATCTAAAAGGATGCAGGAATCTTTTTCTGGTTAGATTCCTCTTTTTTCAAAATCTTTCTGGACATATTCTAAACCGAGTTTTCCCAGAGTCTCTTTAGTTGGAATTCCATCCTTATCCCATCCTTTGAATTTGTAATAATCGTCTAGGAGTCTCTGTTCAATCTCATGGCCTCCGATTGTCTGGAGATTTGGTGGAGTAACTTCATCTTTTCTTCTCATACCTCTTCTTACATTAATAGCTCTGATCAAGTTTCGGTTTCTCCGCGCAATTTCCCATAATCCGGTTTCGTCAAGATCCAGTCCGGTCACTAGTGAGATTAAGTAAGGGATGGTATGTATATGGTATATAGCCCCACTCCCCTGCTGGCTTCTGAACGATGACAAGAATGCGCACAGTCCAGTACTGTCATCAATATAGTGCATGGTCTCATTCCATTCCGTGATGGAACATGCAGCTTCATTTGAGATTCCTTCAGATTTGTTCCATTCCAGAACATAACGCTTAAATTTCTCATCCGGAACCGCAACCCAGTCTGCAACGAATTTTTCCCTTTCCTCCCGGTTGTGAAGAGGGTTCATAGGAAATGAGCCATCTATCCCAGGAAGGGATAATTTTGCATTGGTCGCTATCATGAGGAAATAGATGGGAGATAATTCACTCATCCCAGCGGATACCTGTTCCAGCTTCTTTGTAGTACTTCTGTCGAATGATTCTGCTCCATTGCCAATTTGACGTGCTGCCGAAAAAATACCGTTGGCTAGAATATCTCCGATACCTTCACGATGAGCAATAATATCAATTAAGTATAATAATTTGTCTTTAGTCCCAGCCGGCATTCCTGGAAAGTCTTTCTCAGTTAATATACCGGCTTTCAGAAGCTCAATAGTGAAGCTGATAACCTCTGATGTTGAGAATGAGTCCATCCCAAATTCCTTTGCAACGGGGTAAATATTAATATCCAGATCCGGCTCCCTTGAGTCCACCGTCTGATACATATCTTTTGCAGCACATTTATAAGTGAATCTTTGCTGTTCTTTCTGGGAAATTACATTTACACAGTTTTTAGGACAGTTAAAACAGCTTATTCTCTTATCGCTCTCTCTTTTAACGTATGTCGGGGACATACTGACCATCCACTCTTCGAGAGCATGGTCATTATATGCATCCTTTCTCAGTTGAAGGCATGTCTCCATAAGTACAGCCGGTCTGGCGATATATATATCCCCTGTCCCATGGACGGCTATCGCCTTGAGTCTTTTTTCTCCCATGATAGCACCCACCATCCTAGAAGCACCGGAGTGGCCATGTTCAATAGAAGCCATATAAACCCTGTTTTCTCCGGCAAGTCCAATAGCGGCTATCTGTACGTTTTCTTGCTTCAACTCTTCACCGATTAGTGTAGTAGTCTCCTGACACCCTCTCCCCTGTAAATGGCTGGCGTTACGGATTTCTACCTTGTTATTATTAATCCATAAATAAACTAATTCAGGGGATTTGCCGCGAATGACTATTTTGTCATAACCAGCGAATTTTAGTTCAGCCCCCCAGAACCCACCCATTACCGAATGTGAAAACAGGTTCGTCTGTGGGGAAAAGCTGTTAACCGATGTCCTGTTTGCTCCTGGAAGGGGAGTGCCTGTTAGAAGACCGGTGCTGAATACTAATATATTATCGGGAGATAATGGTTCGACTTCTGGAGGGACTCTTTCCCATAATGTTTTGGCTGCAGTACCCTGTCCTCCCAAATGAAGTTCGGTAAGTCGAGAATCGGTTTCTACTTTCTCTATACTTCCCCGAGATAGATCTATTTCCAAACTGAAACCTGTTTCTCCGTACCTCATTTATGTCTCACTAAATTCTAATCAGGAAATTTCATAATCAAAGGTATAGAAAGAAGCGATATTTATCAAGGTTACATTTTTGCTTCTTAGTTATACATATTCCCCGAATATTATCCATTACCATAATACAAAAAAATATAACTCCTTCCAAATCATCTGTTTATTTTTGCTACTCGGTAACAGAACCTTGTGAAGGTTTAGACCAATCATATAGACATCCTTATGATTACTACATTTTGTGAAGGTAAAAAATAAAGGTTGAATAATGATTAAAAATATTAGAAATAGGGAGGGCTTATCGTAAGCTTTACAGGTAAAAAAGATAGATCATCAAGCGCAGTAAAGCTTTATTTCAGAAAAACAGCACCGCTCTAAAATGATGATATATACTCCTTTTTTAAAAATGAACCGACAAGGTAACTATAACCAAACGGGTCGTTAAATACTAATTATTATTGATTTACATTGACAAATAATTTACTTGTTCTTGAAAAAGAGACCATAAATCTAGAGAGATCCCCTTTTTTAATAGTTGGTGTCAACGAATGGGTTAATGCAAAAACATAAAGAAACTGAATTCAATTTCAGTACGGTGGCTCTATTTATTATTTCAATTTTCCACCAAAGACAGGAAAAAAACTTGATTCACCGTAGTCCTTTATATGTTCCACCTTTTTAAGCAGTTCCATGTCCTGATCGGAAATCACGAAATCAATCTGTGCATTACTGCGCATATGTTCTGGGTTCGCCATCTTCGGCAAGGGCAGTGTTCCTAACTGTAAATCATAACGAATGCAAAGCTGTGGCACTGTTACCCCGTATTTTTCCGCAATTGCTGTCACCTTCTGATTCTTCAATACCTCCCCGTGACCGATTGGTGAATAGGCTTCTACAAGAATTCCTTT
>JAFGQG010000118.1 GCA_016935765.1 bacterium | reverse complement strand
CTCCCTGTAACTTTCTGAATGGTGGAATAATGGATACTGATCCTTTTTCATTCTTGAACCAAATTCACGGACTTTTTCTAATGGAAAACATATCAGCTCCTTTTCCACAAACCCTGTAAAGAGACTCCACCAGCATATTAAATTATCCAGGCTCATCTCAAAATCCATAGCGCTGTTAAAGATTGCCATCCATACTTCTTCCGGGTCTAAATCATTGAGTTTAACCGCAGCCAGGTTTATTCTGAAGATGTCCTGCTCAGGCGAGATATTTTCAAATAGTTCTATATTGGACTCAACGATCCTTTCGTATTCATCAACAAAAAAATCTTTTGCTTTTGGGTGGTCAATAATATGCTTACCGCCCATCGCTGCCTGGTAAAGCATCTTATAAACATCGCAAGCTTCCATTAATGGGTATCTCTGCTTGTGCAGCTTTAAGAGATTCAATAATTTTTTATCAAGTTTTTCAGGCATGCTTCGAAAGGATTTAAATTGCTTAATATATTTATATCTGTTTCATTGCAAAAATGGATACTTTGTATTTTTTATCATTTTTAGTACATCACAATTATGGATACTTAATGCTTGTTTTCGGAATCTTCTTAAAAGCATTTGTTTTTAGGATGGTTGGATGTTTGGATGAATGGATGTTTGTTAAAAATACCTTTATCAAATTTTCCGTCTATGCAATTAATCATTACGCCACCCGGTCCTTTACCAGATAATAATGCTATTACGTTTATTAGAAACACAACTAAGCATCTCAGTATTAAGATAAGCCATTGTATTTTTTTTCTTTATTTTTTTTTTATTCATCCAGCCATCCAACCTTCCAGTCATCCGGTCGAGTTATTGCTGAAATTGAATTTATAGTAATTTTTACTGATCTCAGGTACTCATTATTTTGATGACCATAAAAAATAAGTCCGAACAAAATCATCCATCACTCCGGTGTTCCTTCAATCCAATCCAAGGGTCAGGTTTTCATTACCAGGTTTTTTGAAACCAAAGTATCTGTATGCCATTGGCGTAACTATTCTTCCTCTTTGCGTCCTGGTGATGAAGCCTTCTTTTACGAGGTAGGGTTCGTATATCTCTTCGATGGTTCCTTCTTCTTCTCCGACAGCCAGCGCGAGGGTTTTCAAACCAACGGGACCCCCATCGTACTTTTCGAGAATTGCCAGGATTATTCTCTTATCCATCTCATCTAACCCATGTTCATCGACTTCGAGGAGTTTGAGGGCTTCCGTAGCAGTTTCTTCCGTAATAATGCCATCGCTTTTGACTTCGGCATAATCCCTGACTCTTTTGAGAAGGCGGTTGGATATACGCGGAGTGCCCCGGGAGCGCTTGGATAACATATCAGCGCCTTTTTCATCGACCGGTATTTTCAGAATCCTTGCAGAACGCATCACGATCTTTAATAATTCAGGGGGATCGTAGTAGTCAATTCTTTCCACAACGCCGAATCTGCTTCTCAGCGGGGAGGTTATCAACCCAGCTCTCGTAGTAGCGCCGACCAGCGTGAACCTTGCAAGGTCGAGCTTGATTGCCCTGGCAGCGGGACCGGTATCTATCAATATATTTATCTCGTAATCCTCCATTGCCGGATACAGATACTCCTCTACATTCCTGGGAAGTCTGTGGATTTCATCGATGAAGAGAATATCACCTTCGGTGAGATTGGTAAGGACTCCAGCGAGGTCACCAGCTTTTTCGAGTGTGGGACCGGTGGTCTTTATGATGTTCACGCCCATTTCCTTGGCAATGATATGCGCGAGTGTGGTTTTCCCGAGGCCCGGAGGACCATAGAAAAGCGTGTGATCAAGGGCTTCCTTCCGCCTACGGGCAGCTTCAAGGAAAATATAAAGCCTCTCCTTGAGCACCTTCTGACCGATGAACTCAGCAAGAGTCTGTGGTCGTATGCTCTCCTCGAAGACTTCGTCCTGCGTCGATCTGACAGGCGATAGAACATCTTCACGCTCTGATGCCATTCTAATCTCTCCTCAACAGCTTAAACGATTCTCTCAAGAGGTGCTCCAGGTTGTCTATCTTCTTTATCTTCAGCACGCCTTCAACTGTACTGAACGCTTGCGCTCTTGTGTAACCTAATGAAACAAGGGCGTTTATACCTTCCTGTTTCAATCCAACGTCGCGCGCTTCGTCCTTCTTTTCAATGGGAATATCATCGAGCTTATTCTTGAGTTCGAGAATTATCCTTTCCGCGCTCTTTTTACCAATTCCACTTACATTTGTCAACATTTTTACATCGTTGGTCTCAACAATCGTAACGAAGTCTCCGACTCCCAACTGTGAAAGAACGTTTATCGCAAGGTTGCCGCCGACCCTGTTTACCGATATCAGTTTCCTGAACAGGGAGCGTTCCTCCGGAGTCGCAAATCCAAAAAGCTCAACCTTGTCCTCTCTCACGACGAAATGCGTGTGCAGATGGGTTTCCTCACCCTCGTCGGGAAGGACTCCGTAAGTGGACAAGGGAATACAGATGGAATATCCAATACCGCCAGTTTCAAGCACCGCGGCGGTAGGAAGTTTAGAAACCAATTTTCCCTTGATGTATTCGAACATGATATTTATTGACAGGTTTAAAATTTCCTGTTTAATTAATTTTCTAATCTAAATCCCAATATATATTTTGTCAATAAGAAAAAAAGAAAAAAAGCGGAGTGGTGGATCAAACCTATATTAATAAAACTTGGAAGGTTAAAAAGATACCATGGATAGAGTATGGCTTCGATTTGGTTTGCGATTATTGGATTTCGGTTGACATTTGAATACATTTTTGTATTTTAAACGGCAGATTTTATTAATTAAATTCAATTAATTATTCAGACAATACCGAACTCTCAACTATGAATACCATGAACAATTATAAGAAAACGTATTTTAAGTTAATAACAGTGTCAGTTTTCATCTTAATGACTGTTCGTTTTATGTTTGCTCAACCTGAAACTGAGCAGATAAGGTTCGAACCTTATTTGATCGATGACACTTTCTTCAGGGATTCAACTAACCTGCCGGTACTCACCCTTAATGGCTGTATTAAACGTGCCTTGAAGCATAATATCACAATAAAATCTATGGAAGCGGACTTAGCAGCCTCCCAGGCGCGCAGGGATGAAGGTTATTCATCATTTATGCCCAGCCTATCAACTAACCTGGGTTGGCAGCGGTACGACAGGGAAATGCTTAGAATTCGTAACGACGAGATTATTACCTCCCGCGATTCTTATTCCGCATCGCTCTCCGCCTCGCAAAATCTTTTCAATGGAGGCTACGATTGGTTTCAGATGAAGTATAATACACTTTCATTTGGTCAGCAGATCTTGAGCAGGGAGCAGACTAAGTCGGAGCTGATATATTCGATAAAGTCGATATATTATGCGATTATTGCAGCGGATAGAATGGTGAAGGTAGCTAAGTTGAGTGTTTCGAGAGCTACCGACCAATTGAATCTTGTGGAGGAGCAATTCAAGCTCGGTTCTGCTTCCCAGTCAGATGTAGCCAAGATAAGGATATTACAAGCTGACGGGAAACTCAGGCAGGTGCAGGCTGAGAATGCCCTGAGAGAAAACCGGGAAGAACTGAACGCGCTGCTTTTCTTCCCACTGGATTCCATTTATAAATTAGAGAATGAAATGTCAATGCCCCAGATCCTGATGCCGCTTGATTATTATATAGAGCTGGCAATGGACAGCTCGCTTGAGATCCAGAGTATGCAAAAAGCTTCAAAAATGTACAAACTGAGTAAATCGATGGTCAAGAGCACTTATTACCCTTCGGTTTCCTTGAGTCTCTACTACTCATGGAGTGATATCGAGCTACCTGACAGGTGGGATGATTGGAACGACAACGATTCCTGGACTCTATCACTTAATTTTTCCTGGGCTTTATTCAGTGGGCTCTCAAGATTCTACAGTCTTAAAGAGAGTCAAGCCTACCTTCTGAAAAGCAATATCGAACTTGAAGAGACAGAACTGAGTATTCGAAAACAGGTTAGACAGAGTTACGGTAAAATAAACGAAGCCATTCAGAGAATTGAACTCGCGAAGGTGAAGCTGGAAGACGCGAAACTGACTGCAGATATAAACACTGAAAAATACAAGCTCGGTTCCGCAACCCTTCTAGAAATGCTTGATTCGGAAGTATCATTAGTTGAAAGTGAAACAGAATATATCCAGGCTCTGTACGATTATAAGATAAACGTTGTAACTATAGAGAAATTGTGTGGAAGATGAGGGAAATGATAGATGAAAAAAAATAAACACAGATTACACAGATAGGGATAGATAGCACAGATGAGGGGAAGCGGATATTGATAAATGACTAATGATAAATGACTAATGACAAATAGTGAATGACGGTATATGAGGGACGAATAGACGAGGGTAAGAAAGAAGAATTTAAAACGATCAATAAATAATGCCAAAAAGGAACCAAAGACAGTCATCCCGGTTTGGGATTTATCAGGGCAATTCAAAGTATTCATTTTAATATTATTCCTGGAGGGAAATTGAGAAGCAAGAGAAAAGCTAAAATACCGGTTTTATTAATATTGATAATATTTGTAGTAGGGATACTCCTGATAATTGCGATAGGAGCTATCATTAAGTACAAGAACCGTGGTGTTTCAGTGCGTGTTGAAAAGGTTGAAAAACGGGAGATAGAATCGGTAGTAACGGGTTTTGGTCGGGTTCAGCCCACTATGGAGGTTGAGATTTCCGCGAAAGTTTCCGGGGAGATCATGAAGCTCTTTGTAGAGGAAGGCGACACGGTCATGCGAGGTGATACTCTTGTTGAGGTTGACAGGTCACGCTATGCAGCCCAACTGGAGCAGGCTTACGCGGCGTTAAGCTCAGCAAGGGCGAACGTCACCCAGGTGGAATTGAATCTCAAACAAGCCATGGATAACCTTGAGAGGATCAAGGAATTATATGGAAAGGACTACGTCGCTGAGAAGGAAAATAATGATGCACTAACCCAGACGGAGATTTTGAAGTCTCAATTACAGTCTGCGAAGGATGGTGTTCTGCGCGCCCAGGGAGTTCTGAATGAAGCTAAAGAATCTTATAACGAGACAATTATTATATCGCCACAAAACGGCATCGTAACTTACCTTCCAGTCGAGGAGGGTGAATTCGTGGTGGTCGGTGTTACAGGCATGATGGGCAGCGTTATCATGACCATCGCTCAACTGACCGAGATGGAGGCTGAGATAGAGGTTGATGAAACTGATATTGTTAATGTCAGGCTTGGACAGGAAGCGGAATTGGATATCGATGCTTTTCCCGATACGACCTACACCGGTTATGTAATTCAGATAGGCAACAAAGCGAGGGTTTCGGGGCAGGGCACGCAGGGAGTAGTGGCGAATTTTCTAGTGAAATTATCCATTGAAGACCAGATACCCGGGCTCAGACCGGGAATGTCCTTAAGCGCGGATATCATTACGAACAGGTCTGATAGCGCGATCAGTGTTCCTATTCAAGCTGTAGTCCCTGAAAAGAAAGAAACCATAAAATCAGAAGAAGAGAAGGAAGAAGAAGAGGAGGTTGAAGAGGAAGAAAGAAAGGGTAAACCTAAAGAGATAGTGTTTATCGTGGAAGACAACATTGCTAAAGCTCGATACGTTAAAACCGGAATATCCGGCGACAGGTATATTGAAATAAAGGAAGGTCTTGAAAAAGGCGAAACTATAGTAGTAGGAAGTTATAAAGTTCTACGGGAATTAAAAGATGGACAAAGAGTTAAGACAGGCAAACCAAAGTGGGGGATCAAAGTTAAAAGCTCCTTTGATTAAGCTCGAAAAAGTTGATAAGATCTACAAAGTAGGTGCTGAGGATGTTCATGCACTCCGGCGGTTTGATTTCACTATAGACAAGGGAGAATACATTGCCATAATGGGACCTTCGGGTTCCGGGAAATCGACACTGTTGAATATTCTCGGGCTCCTGGACGTCCCCACGAACGGGGTTTATTTGTTCAATAACGAAGACGTGACTGTAATGTCGGACGCCAGGCTGGCGGAATTCAGGAATAAAAGAGTCGGGTTCATATTCCAGACATTCAATCTGCTTCCCCGAACGAACGCCCTTCATAACGTTGAATTACCGCTTATCTACGGCAAAAAATCCCCGGCGGCAAGGAAGGGGATAGCTTTGGAAGCCCTGGAAGCCGTTGGTTTGGGAGACCGTTGGAAACATAAGCCCAATGAGCTATCAGGGGGTCAGAGACAACGTGTTGCCATCGCCAGGGCTATCGTTAATGAACCCGAGATCATTCTCGCCGACGAACCTACTGGGAACCTGGATAGTAAAACCGGCGCAGAGATCATGGATATAATCGACAACATACATAGGAAGGGAAACACCATTATCCTGGTAACACATGAAGATTATATAGCGGACCATGCCGACAGGATCATTCACCTTCTCGACGGACAGATCGAATCGGATAAGAGAAGAGAGTAAGATTGGATGATTGGATGAACCGAATATAAAATTTGGTTTGGGATGAATAGATGGATGAAAAAACATGTTTGGTAAAACGAAAAAATGACCACTATTTCAAAACGCTGATATTGAGCAAATAATATAGCACCATGTACTTTTTATCGGAATCAATCAAAGCAGCTTTCACCTCATTGACCAAGCATAAGCTTCGGGCGATACTTACTACGCTTGGTATAATCATCGGAATAGCGACCATTATTACTATAGTATCGCTGATAGAGGGTTTGAATAAGACGGTAAAGGATCAATTTTCGCAGCTTGGAACAAGCGTGTTGTACATATCGAAGTACCCATGGGTCAGTCATGGAAGATGGTACGAATACCGTAAAAGAAAGCCTATCACAACGGATGAGTTAGAAGCGATTGAAAGCCGGTGTCCAACCGCGGCTTACGTGGTACCGATCGCTGACATTTACACGGACGTAAAATATGAGGAGAAGAAATCGGAAGCGGTCCAGGTGACAGGCACAAACGCGTTGTATCCTTTCATACAGGGAGTGAACCTGGAGAATGGCAGGTTTCTTACGGATTTCGAGTATAAGCACAGGCAGAGAGTTGCCATACTGGGTTGGGAAGTATATAACATCCTTTTTGAAGAAGGTGATGACCCGCTTGATAAATGGATAATGATAGCGAACAAGAAGGTAAAGGTAATAGGCGTTATGGAAAAGCGGGGCAGCTTTTTTGGGGAAAGCCAGGATAATCAAATACTCGTTCCTTTTACAACCCTGGAAAAATATTATGGGAAAAGACTATACATGACCATAATGGTAATGCCGGAATCCCCTGACAAACTTGAAATTCTTAGGGATGAATTGATAATTGCGCTGAGACAGGTCAGGCAGGTTCCTTCCTGGGAAGAGAATGATTTTTCTATCAATGGTCAGGAGGCTCTTCTGGATGAATACAATAAGACAACGAAGGTTCTGTACGCGGCGATGATAGCGATCAGCGCTCTTGCCTTGCTCGTTGGCGGTATAGGCATCATGAACATCATGCTGATATCGGTATCCGAACGGACGAAGGAGATAGGTATTAGAAAAGCTATCGGTGCGAGGAAAACCCACATTCTGATGCAGTTTCTTATCGAGGCATTGATATTATGCTGGGTTGGGGGAGTTATAGGCGCGGCGGTCGGCTTTGGACTCGCCGGGTTCGTAAGTCTCGTTACGCCAGTTCCTTCGGCGGTATCTGTAAAAGCGGCGATAATGGGATTTATATTTTCATCGTCCGTTGCAATATTCTTCGGGATCTTCCCGGCTGGAAAAGCCGCAAGACTTAACCCAATAGACGCGTTAAGATATGAATAATTACTTGACAATACACAAAATACTTGATACAATAAAGATCGTGTTTCACGGCATTCGAACGAACATTCTCAGGGGAATACTGACCACACTAGGTGTCACTGTCGGTATCGTTGCTGTGGTCGGTATGGGCACAATGGCGTACAGCTTTCAGAAGGAGATCAACGCCCAGTTTTCCGTACTGGGTTCTAACACCTTCATACTTTCCAGGCAGCCAATGATGATGGGGCATGGGGGCAGCTGGCGGGATTACTGGAGAAGGCAGAGGTTCGAGGTGGATTACATGGACGAAATCATGGAAAATTGCCCGAACGTGAAATCAATAACACCCTATCTATGGTATAATTTCAAAGCTAAATCTAAACATGAAGAGATAGAGGGTTTGGGGATCCAGGCATCGAACGAAAATGTCTTCGATTTCAGTTCATATAAAATCGCAGACGGAAGGTTCTTGGTCGCTTCGGATATACAATATAACAGGAATGTCTGCATTCTTGACCATAAAGCCACCGAGATCCTTTTTCCTCACGGTGAAGACCCCATCGAGCAGAGGATCAAGATAAACAATATACCGTTCAAGGTTATCGGTGTTCTGGAGAAGGAGACTTCAACATTTGGAGGCGAACAGAACGCCATGGCTATCATTCCCTACTCAGTTGCGGAGAAGTATTGGGGAAGAGGCTGGGGTTTGAGGTTCCTCGTCGAAGCGCTTCCGGACAGAATAGAGCAGGCAATGGACGAAGTTATCATTGCTATGCGGAATTTAAGGGGTTTGAGGCTGGAAGAGGATAACGATTTCGAGATATTCAGTTCCCAGATGATACGTGATGCGATCTCTAAAATAACAACAATAGCGTACATAGTCATAATAGGCATCGCGGCTATCTCGCTCCTTGTGGGAGGAATCGGGATTATGAATGTAATGTTCGTAGCCGTGACCGAGCGAACGAAAGAGATAGGGATCCGGAAATCCTGCGGAGCTCGTTCGAAGGACATTCTCGTTCAATTCGGAACCGAGGCGACCGTGTTGAGCACGATAGGTGGGATCATTGGATTATTGCTGGTGTTCATACTCACGATTATCGGCAACAGGTTCCTTCCCTTTGAGATAATTGTGCCTGCCTGGTTAGTAATAACCGGGATATTGTTCGCGGCTTTCGTGGGAATCGTGTTCGGCATTTTCCCGGCTTATCGAGCTTCAAAGAAGGATCCTGTAATTGCTTTGAGGTACGAGTAATGTGATAAACTCTTTAAACCAGGGTGATGTTCCGGTTGAACAACCTGGCGTTTAAAAGTGCAGGAAACAGGATTGAGAAAAGAAAAATTAACAATTTAAAAAGCAGGAGTGAAAATGAAAAAGCTAATTGCAGTTTTATTTTTGTTTTCGCTTGTTTGTTCACTTTATGGGGCAGTTATTTCGGGCAAGGTGAGGGATGAAGACAGTATGCCATATTCGGGATTCGCGGTGTATTTAGAGACCGATTGGGATTTTTTTTCTACTGAGACCGACTCGAACGGTCTTTATACTTTTAGCGGGGTTCCCGTCGGTTATTGCTGGATTTACCCTGATTGGGGATATATCACGACACCTTACGATTATGAAGTGTACGTGGAATCGACTGCTGACACCCTGACCGGTTATGATTTTACCGTGACACCTCCACCTGAGCCGGATGCAGTGATCCGTGGTAGGATAACCTACAGTGACAGCACCCCTGCTTATGACATGGAAGTCGAAGCCTGGGGGATGTCCTCATACTTCAGTTATTACGGTTATTCTGACGATGAAGGGTATTACACGGTCGATGTGCCGGGGGGTGATGTTTATTACCTGTCTTGCTACCCGTGGGGTTCTTATATTGTTGAACCTGAAGAGTACATGGTTTCGATAACTACGGGAGATACACTGGACGGTTATGATTTTGTATTGTATCCCGATACACTCACCGAGATGGGGATCGATGTGTTTGTTGGAGATACTTTCTATGTTGGAATAGAGGGGGTGGAGGTTTCGTGTGTGCACCTTGGAGGTTCTTCAGCCGGTATGGGATTCACGGATGAGGATGGATACCTTTTCTTCGATATCTACGAGATGGGATCTTACCTGATAACTCCTACACTTGCAGGGCACACTTTTTACCCTGAATCTACAATAGTATTCGTCGATGAGTTCGAGCCATGGGCTTACGTTGAGTTCTTCACGGATTCGTTCGGTACGCCGCCACCATATTTCAGTATAGAAGTGATGGCGTACGATACCGCTTTCATGCCTGTGGAATCGCTGTTGGTCGAATGGCGTCCGGCAGGTGGTCCTGAGTGGTACAAGATAATGACTGATCATTATGGTAATGCCTACATTTATGTTGAGTTAGGAGGAGAATACCATTTACGGGCTTCGCACTACGATCCCTTCATCATTATCGATCCTTGCTCCACTACTGTTTTTCTTTCAGAATACGAGCCCACCGCGTTCGTGTTCTTTACGATTTATTACACTTCGGGGATTGGTGAATCCCCGCTGCCTTTGAAACCGGTGATCTCGGTTTTCCCGAATCCGTTTAACTCAGGGCTGAGAGTGTCAGCTACGGGTAAAGCAGCCATTAGTGCTCTTGAAGTATTCGATATCAAAGGTAAGCTTGTGGATAGAGTAGATTTTCCAAATTACGTACAATCGTACTATTGGGTTCCGCCGCCAGGGTGTTCAACAGGCATTTATTTCCTGAGAATAGATACAGGGAAAAATGTCATTACAAAGAGAGCCTTGCTGGTGAAATGATATTCAGAAAGACAAAAGAAAGAAGCACAGGGGGCAAACTGAATACTGAATAACGATTAGCGAATGATGATTTAAGATTTGGGATGTATATAATTGATATGGATGAGAAAACGGGAATGATAATAATAATCTGGGATCAACTCAAGCAATCATAACCAAAACAAAAAAAACGTGAAGTTTCTGCAAGAAACTTCCAAAATTTCAGTCTTGCTGAAATTAGTCATCCAGAAACACAGTGGAGAATAACACTATACATTAGATTTTCGCATCACTGGTTGATAGTACTACTGAGTGATAATGGTTGAAGGAACTTATTTATACAATCGCATTTGATAAGGCAAAATATCATTTGGAGTAAGATCTTTTGTGGTAATGATGGAGGTACTTAATTCAAATTGACATGCCAGATTTCGTGTAACTTATTAAAACACAATAATATCACTCAAGATGACTAAGGATTGATTTCGTCAAGCCTTTCAGAAGTGTGCTTCACATACTTCGCCTTAACACCTATCGCGAAGGGAATGAATTTAAATAAACAGAATCCAAAACCTCACTCAGAGCTTCGATGTCATTTCAACACTCTTATTTCCCGTGGAGGGATGTCAACAATTAAAGTAAGTAATAACACACGAATTTCTGGGTTTTTAAGCTGGATTCTTATGCTTATGTGATTGCTTAAAACCAGCTTTTACTGGTTACGCGCTTGCCGATAGAGAGGTTTTTATAATCTGCATCTTTTCAGTATAAAACCCATTATTTTAATAATGAATTGCATTTTTTTAGAATGAACCGATAGAGAATTCAAATGTTTTTTATTAAACAAAAAAAATCACTTGTTTGATTAATTTAATAACATATATTTTGATATTTTCGTAAGATAAGGAAATATAAAAATAATTTTAAGGGAGAGAATATAATGAAACGTTTTATTTTTGCTTTACTTGTCCTTTCATTTTCAACATTATTAATTGCGGATGATATTGACATAATGGGGGAGTATAGTGGTTTTCGAAACGGACAGAAGCTTTATTACGAGGATGGATTGGTCTATATGCTTGACTTTTACAGCCTTTTCATTATCGATGTGACTGATCCTTCATCACCCGATTCCGTTGGTGGTTACCGGTTCGACAGCTATACGCTCGCAATCGACATTGTTGAAGACTGGGCTTATGTTACTTACGGGCAGAAGATCGGCTTACTCGATATTTCGGATCCAATATCCCCCGAATTAATCTCAACTTATGAACTCGGCAATTATTCCTATGATCTGAAAGTTGATGGGGAATATGTGTATATAGCGAATTTTACTCGCGCGGTCATTCTAAGGCACACGATAAGCCACGAGTTCGAGTTTGTAGGGGAGATCTCACCGATGAGCGATAGTAAAGCCATCAACTACGCTGATGATGTTGCATTTGTCGGGAAGGGTGAGTCTGGAATGAGCTGCTACAACGTAGCGACGCCTTCTACACCGTTCATAAGATCAACCGTGAACACACCCGGCTGGGCTTTGGGCATCGAACTTCTTGGCGATTACGCCTTTATAGCAGACGGTGCGATCGTTGGTACACCGGGGCAAGCCTCTCTTAGAATTATGGATGTAAGGAATCCCTCCATGGTCTCTGAGGTTGGGTACTACATTTCAGCAGGAGGTAACGCAGCCAATTGTTTTCCGGTCAGCCACTACGTCGTTCTGGCTGATGGAGCAGCTGGAGTAAAGATTCTCGATGTCGAAACGCCATCTTCACCCGAACTGGTCGCGTCGAGGAACGATCTTGGGTTCGTGTTTGACGTTTTCTTTGAAGACGGCTATATCTACGCGACAGGGCGCAACACCTTTTATGTCCTCTACACTGAACTCATCGATACTACAGCGCCGCCCCCTGATACGATCCCCCCGCTCGGTTCCGTTATCTTGCCTATAAGCGGCAGCTACTCGAGTTGCTCGAACCAGGCGATCAAGTTTTATCTTCACGATAACGAGGAGATCGATCCCTCATCCATTGAAGTGCAGATCAACTCAGCAGTTTATGGTATAATGGATTCGCGTCTGAGTTACAGCAATGACACACTGACATTCCAGCCTGCCTATGGTTGGTGGCTTGACGGAGAAGACATAAATTTCAGTTTGACACAGGCAGCGGACATGGAAGGCAACCCCGCAGTCGGTTTACCATACTCCAGCGGCTTCACAGTTGATATTTCATTCCCTGTTATTGAATCACCTGATCCGGAACCCAATTCGGAGACCGAATCCAACTCCCCGACCATTACACTCTCCGTTTACGATGAATTGAGCGGTCTGGACGTTACTTCGCTTATTCTTAATGTTCAGGGAATTTCATATAATTATCCTGAAGGATTTTCCTGGGAGGAAGGTCTTCTCGAATATACGCCATCCGCGCCTTTTGCTGACAATGAAACCGTCGAAGTGTGCTTAACCCAGGCATGGGACACTCCCGATTATTGTGAACCTAATTCCATTCCGGGAGATTACTGCTGGGAGTTTGTCGTAAATCCTGACTGGGTAGCAGAAAGTAGCGTAAAACCGCAAGAGTTCAAAATAGTAGGTGCTTATCCCAATCCGTTCAATAGCCAGTTTACGTTAGAATTTACGCTCGATAGGGTTTCCAGGATCAAATTTGATATATACGATATAAATGGTTTACAGGTTAGCACTCTTTATGATAAAATATTCAATCCGGGAACGCATCATTTGATCTGGGATGTGGAGAATTCAGAATTTCTTTCGACAGGGATATACTTTGGGATTTTATCGACTGACCAGGAAAGACTATTGCAGAAAATACTATTAATAAAATAAATACTTGTTATTCAGTTTTAAATATTTATAATGCAAAATTGTAAAATTTAAAGAAAGTAAATGGTTAAATAAAAATTGGAGGTTAGATAGATGAGAAGATCTTTGAGTATTCTGTTGTCTCTTTTCCTGGTCTCAGTAGCTTTATTAGGCGTTTCGATAGCTGATACTTCGGTTGCCAGGTTAAAGGCTGCTTACGAAGCTGGGGAGATATCTGCGGATGATTATTATTACTATACTGCGTGTGTAGTTCGGGCTCCCGAGAGGGTTCCTGAGAGGTTTCAAAGCCAGGACCCGATCAACTGCGGTACCCCGCTTTTACTGGAGGTTTACAACAACCTTGAGGAGGTTTCACCGCAGGTTCGTACGGCAATAACGGACATTCTCGCGCGCCCGACCGGTCTCGATAATACGCACAACACTACTCACTTTAAATTACACTATACTTTGACAGGTACCGATCGTGTTCCGAATGAAGGATACGTAGTAAATTTAGGTACATACTTTGAAACCGCGTATAACTTTATCATTACAACTATGGGTTATCTTGTTCCCCCATCGGACGGCTCTTCAGGTGGGGATAGCAGGTACGATATTTATATTTTCGAGTTGCCTGGCGGCATAATGGGGTATTGCCAGCCCGAATGGGGCGGTTCATACGCCTGGAACGACGCCATCAGTTTCGTAGCAATGGAGAACGATTATGCTGAATTCTGGCCCTGGACACCAACAAATTGTTCGCAACTAACCTCAATGCACGAATACTTCCACTCAGTCCAGATGGCTTATGATTATACTGAGCCTACATGGTGGCTGGAAGTAAACTCCACCTGGATAGAAGACGAGTATTATCCAACGGTGGATATGGAGTTATACTATCTGGATTATTTTTTCGATTATCCTGAAGTTTCATTGACAGTGCACGATGGAGAGCACGAATACGGCAGCTACCCCTGGAATAAATACCTCGACATGAGATTCGGAAGGAACAGCATCAGGAGCATCTGGGAGGAGTGTCGATATGCTAACGTTTTTTCAGCGACCCAGACTGTTTTATCTGGTTTAGGCTCGGACAGAAACACTGCTTTCTGTGAGTTTGTCGAATGGAATTACTTTACCGATTCGAGAGCTACGGGTGAACATTATAATGACGCTGCCGATTTTCCTTTGATAGACATCTGCGCTACTCATTCGTCCTATCCCGCTTCTGGTGACGCGGGTTCTCACGCTCCCAGCGCGCTTGCTTCAAATTACATAAGGTTCAATATTCCCGGGACAGCGGAAGGACCATTCACCATAACCTTTGATGGAGCTGACGGTTACATCTGGAACGCCCAGGTCCTGAAGATTGTTACTTATGAGGATTACTCAAAGGAATCAGTTCCACTGAATACTTATAACTATGGGCATTTGGAAATTCCCCAGGCTGTTTATGAGACTCTCGATCATATCATATTGATACCTACAGTTCTTTCCACAGGTGGTGAAGATCTTTATTATTCATATTCAGCCAATTTTGAGACAGTTGGACCGGAGTTGAATCCACCGAGAAACCTGGAGGCGGTTAGCGGATTACCCGGACAGGTTCCCCTTTCCTGGGATCCTCCTGAAGGAGCCGGTGGGGTAGAAGAGATTTTTTATGACGATTTGACCGTTAGCGGATATTACGGTGATGAAACGGGCGATATTGAGGCAGTGAGGTTCACACCCACAAGCGCTTGCAGTGTAAAATACGCTAAACTATGGGTCTATGATGGCGGAGGTACTTACCCGGATATTGAAGTCCATATCTGGCAGGATGACGGCGGCATTCCCGATCCGGGCACGGACCTCTGTACGCCGATCACTATCTCTCCAAACGCGCTTCCTGAATCAACATGGGTTGATTTTACGAGCAGGGGAGTATATATCGATCCCCCAATGGATTTCCACATTGGCATTGTTCATCTTACCGGTTTTCCCTCCCTGCTGGCGGACGCTGATGATTCAGGTGAGGACCGAAGCCACTTTTACTCATCATCGGATGACACCTGGTACATGATCCCTGCTGATTACCTTTTGAGAGCTTACGTTAAGTATGAGACAGGTACCGGACCTACACAATATTCCGTTTATCGCTCCACCAGACCGGGGACAGGTTATGGCTTTCTCTCATACGAGCTCGGTTTATCGTATGTTGATGCATCGGTAACTGACGGTATTCCGTATTACTATGTAGTAACTGCGAATTACATAGCTGGTGAGAGCCCGTATTCGAACGAGGCATCTGCAACTCCTGGCGGCGGAAGTCATGAATTTGATACCCTGCTCGTGGACGATGGTGAACCTGAGACCACAGTATGGGGTGGATATACCGGCGCGCGCTTCGGTAACCGTTTATCCCCAGACAGCTTATGTCAGGTACTTTCCCTGGAATTCCTGACCTATAATTTTGCGGAAACAGCAAGGGACTTTTTTATCAACTGCTATGAATGGACAGGGAGCAGGGTAGGAAACGAACTGCTTCCACCTTACTGGAGAGCTACTGCATACCCTGGTCTTAACTGGACAAGTGTGGATATCGCTTCGTATTATGACCTTTACCTTTCCAATGATTTCATAGCTGCTATGGAATTGATCAGCGACACCAGTTTATATATATGCTTTGATGATGAAAACACGGGTTTATCCTGGGATTATCTGGGCACCGCGTGGGCGGCAGCAGACATTACATATTACATACGCGCGGTCGTAAGATATATTTCATCGGATGAGACATTTTCACTGCGCGGGTATGTTGATCTTCCAGGTAGAAGCGATATGTCTGGCAGCGTGGTTGAAATTCAGGGATTGGGCGCCGCTGACACCACGGATGAAACCGGTAACTACTGGATCGAATCGATTCCTGTTGGTACATATACAGTTACGGCGGACCATTTCGGATATGAAGAACAAAGCGCGAGGGTTTCGATGCATGGAGACCAGAGGCAAAACTTTACTTTAGTGGGAATCCCGACGCCAATATACCCGCCGGAAGACCTGATGGCGCTAAGTTATTTCGATGGTCGAATCCCTCTTATCTGGACTCCGCCAAAGGGTGAACCCGGAACCAATGACCAGATATTCTATTTCAACGATACCACAGAAACTTACTGGTACCCGGAAGAAGGAAGCACTGGATCAGGTGATATCGAAGAAACAAGGTTTATGGTGTGGTTTCCATGTTCTCTTGAGTATGTGTCGTTTCTGGTTTATGATCCAAGAGGAAGCTACAGGGACATCGAGCTTCACATCTGGGAAGATGATGGCGACGGTTTCCCCGACCTCGAATCTGAGATAATGACTCCGGATACAATAGAAGTTGATTCATTTCCATATTTGACATTTGTTGATTATACAGGTGAAGGAATAGTATTCGAACCGGGGCAAATATTCCACGTTGGACAGGTAAAATTGAACCAGTACCCTTCGATCCTGGCGGACGATTCAGCATTAGCGGACACGGTAAGAAGCCACCAGTATCTTGCTGACGAAACCGCATGGTTCCAGCATGCGGAATACATTATTATCATTGGTGTCAAGTATTTCCAGATGGAATTAAGGATGGCGTCAGAGAGTAAGACAATTTTCAAACCTGCGCCGAAGGTGCTATCGAGCAGGCATTTACCCAGTGTATCGATACCCGCGCCAGATGAACCTGTTTTCGAACCGGAACGCTTGTTCGGCAGAATGGCGCCGACCAGTCCGGCAGCGGTGGAGGATTATTATATTTATAGATCAGAAGAACCTGATGGACCATTTTTCTATCTTGGCTTTACTGATTCTACACTCTACATTGACTCAACCATTACTAATGGTGAACTTTACTATTATTACGTCACTGCGTTTCATCCCAGGGGAGAAAGTGAAACAACGGATACCGTCTCAGCAAGAGCTCTCGCGTTTCACGACACCGCCGATGTACTGCTCATCGATGACGATGGCAGTGTCATCACGAGTTTTGATGACCAGGCAAAATATTATCTTGACGCTCTTGATGAAAATGATGTGGTTTACAACGCTTATGAGATAATAGGCTGGGATTCACTGTTTGTGGAAGACCTGGCGGGTTATAAAGCTGTTATATGGTTTATGGGCGTAATGTACAGGGATAGCTTGACTCTAACTACCTGGGATGAGCATGTGCTGGGAGAGTACCTCGATGGAGGCGGCAGCCTCTTCCTGGTAAGTCAGGATTACCTCTGGGATAGGTACACGGGTTCTCCATTTACGTTCCTGCCCGGAGATTTCCCGCTGGACTACCTCGGCGTGGACAGGGTTGACCAGGATGAATGGACAATTCAAGCTGATACCTCCATTACTATCACAGGTGATGAATCAAGTCTTGCCGCCGGCATGACTTTCGGTGTTACAAATCCATTTTCGAACTGGAGAGTTTTCCCGGATGATATCACTCACTCTTCCGTTGATCTCTTTCATTTAACGGGACCTGGAGTAACCGGAGGGGTTCCTGCTATACAGTATGCCAGTTCTTTCAGAAGCGTATTCTCAACTATCCCTCTCGGAGCGCTTGAGGATGGACCGTATCCATCGACAAAAACTGAGTTGATACGCAGGATCCTTGTAGATTATTTCGATATCTACGCGCCGGAGGGGTCTGAAGTAGTGTATGACCTCATTACAGGTTGGCACATGCTGTCTGTTCCCGTAGAATGTCCCAGCCGGCACGTAAATGTTGTTTTTCCGGGTCATACTGGTAATGTTTGGGGTTTCAATCCGCAGACTGGAATTTATGAACCCGCCGACACAGTTGAGATCGGGAAAGCTTATTGGGTACTCTATCTTCATGATACGACTTACGCGCTCGTGGGCGCCCCTGCATGGAATTATGAAACCACTCTGGAGCCTTCATGGCACATGATTGGAGCACCGTACTCCATCACTCCGCAATCGATAAGTATGGCTGCGACAGACCCACCAGGCACTATTATGGATGGTTCACTCTACAGGTACCAGGCTCCAACCGGACCTTACGTGGCTACCGACTCTATCGATATGCCTCTTGGGTACTGGATCCTGGTCACAGATACATGCACGTTCACATTCCCGGAGATCACGACCTTGAGAAGGGTGAAACCCAGGAAGGAACCTGAATTCGAGTTCAAAATGAATTTTGACAATAACTATGAAATTGAACTGGGATACCATAAAGACGCTCACGCTGATTATGACCCGGAGTTCGACCGCTTGATTCCACCATTCCCACCAATGGCTGAGGAGTTCGTTTACCTTGTAAATGAAGACGGTTTCAACTATTCGAAGAATATTGTCAGGAGTAGCGAAAGGATTGAATGGACGCTTAGGGTGGATGTTCAAAGTCCGGTGGAAGTGAATTGGGAAACCCCGGAACTCAACGAGGGTGACAAACTGATGATTACTGGCAAAGGGAAGTCCGTAGATTTAAACTCAGTAAACGAGGTCACTTTAAATTCCGGAATTTACAAGGTCGTATATTTACGGTCGAATATCCCAAGCCATTACTATATCAACCAGAATTTTCCTAACCCGTTCAACGCTTGCACCTGGATCGATTATGGGCTTCCGGAAGACGGGCATGTATCCCTTGAGATATATAATATTCTGGGTTATAAAGTGAGAACACTGGTGGACGGCGCGCAGGATGCAGGACGGAAAACAGCTATGTGGGATGGCTTGGATGAAAACGGTTCTACATGTTCAGCGGGAATTTATTTCTATACGATCAATGCTGGAAATTATAAAACAACAAAAAGAATGTTGATACTTAAGTAAGTGTCTGAATTTGTAGTTTCAGCATTAGAATAAGCGTAATACTATATCTTAAAATCAGTCCACCCAGGGGAATCCGTTTGGGTCGGCTTTGATTTTTGCTAATAATTTCTTCTCATCATGTCCGCGAATCTGGTCCAGAAATGGGAAATCCTCCGGACCTACTTCTAATTTGCCTATAGGGTCTACTGTACTTTTCCCTATCCAGTGCGGGAATATTACTTCCACTCCCTGAAAATTCTGCGCTGGTTCCTGCTCAAAGCTGTCACGGGGAAGCAAATAAACCGCACCCTTACACCATGGTTTCTTGACCAATACACTATCGGTTATTGAAAAAAAATAGAAGGGTTTACTTAAATTCACAAGTGGTTTCTGTAAAAGATAGGGCGGTGCTTGCATGAATTTTTCTCCTTATTATGATAAAATCCATAAAATCCTTGACCATTTAAATATTGTAATATAGAATGATTCCGATAAATTTAAAAGAAAAAAATACAAAAGCTATGAAAATAGAAATTAAAGAAAAAAATGGAACGAAATATCTTACGGGATTGCCGGGTGAAAAGCTTGTCAGGAGTGAAGCTGATATCAATAGCCTGCTAAGTCTCTGTTATGAACATGCTACAAACCGTATTTTGTTCTATCCCACAAACCTAACCCCGAATTTCTTTGACCTGAGTTCGCGGGAAGCCGGCGAGATTCTTCAGAAATTCAGTACTTACCGCGTTAAAGCTGCATTAGTCGTAACACCAGAAACCGCACAAAGCAGTAAATTTGGTGAGATGGCACAGGAAGCGAACAGGGGGAAGGTTTTTAGGGTTTTCGATAAAGAAGAAGACGCTGAGAAGTGGCTGACGCGAAATGATTTTTAACCATCTGTGTTATAGCTTATTCCCTGTTCCCCAGGATTTCCACATATACTCTTCTCGTTCTCGGTCCATCGAATTCACAGAAAAAAATACTCTGCCAGGTTCCCAGCGAGAGTTTCCCAGATGATACAATAAGGTTAACTGAGCTTCCCACGATAGTAGATTTAATATGTGAGTCAGAATTGCCTTCGCTGTGGTGGAAATTGGTTTGTGGATCTTGGTGAGAAGGGACTAATTTAGTAAGCCAGCTAAGTATATCGGTTTGAACTGAAGGGTCTGCCCCTTCATTTATAGTAACTCCAGCAGTTGTGTGGGGGACGTATACTACGCAGATACCTTCATTGATACCGGCTTGGGAAACCACATCCTGAACCTTGCGCGTGATATCGATCATTTCATTCCGTGAACTGGTTGAAACCGAAATCCTGTTCATTTTGCCTCCTTAAGATAGTATATAAAGTCAAAAAAAATGCCTATATACAATTTGGTTGCCAGATTTCTTTATTTATCATCATCAACCTGCCTGAACATAGTCTTTGCTGTATCCTTATTTATGTTACCCTGCGGAAGGTTTAATACTTCAACTTTTATTGTACCTTCAGTATAATCAATGGAAATAATGTCGCCGACTTTGATGTTTTTGCCTGGTTTCGTTATCTTAGCATTAAGATAAACCCTGTTATCATCGATTAGTTTCTGAGCAAGGTTTCTATTTTTTATCAGGCGTGATTTCTTAAGGAATAGATCGATCCGCATATTTTTTGTTGGTTTTTATGTTAAGTTGTTGCTAATATCAGCTTTTTCCAATTATTATTGTCGAAGGAACGACTCTTTGTAATGTTTAAAAGGTAATTATTTTGTATCCCTTTTACCGGGATAGTAAATACTAAGTATGTTTCGATTGAAAAAACGCATATAAAAAAATGGGCGGATAATTATTCTTCCCACCTTACTTCGATATATACATCCTTTTTAAACTCCTCGAGAAAATTCCGAAGTTTCGTCATTTGCTTGTGCTGCTTCGCGAAATTCTTAATAGCGTCGTAATCATCTTCAAGAGTGATTGGTTCAGATTGTTTGAAATCCGTGACTTTAAAAATATGGTATTCACCGAGTTCCTGAATCGGGGGGAGTACATCACCGATTTCGTGAGAAAGTATAACTTCTTTTAGTTCCGGGGAGATCTCTTCGAGTCTGAACCATCCTAAATCTCCATTGTTTTTAGTGTAAGTAGTGTCTGTCGAGTATTTGTTTACGAGTTCTTCGAAAGTGAACGAGTCGGATATAGCGTCCCTGTATGCTTGTTGAGTCAGTTGTTCTAATTTTGTATTTCTATCATCAGAAACGGGCATTCTGAGCAATATATGTGACAGGCTGATCTGGTTATCGTTCTTTTCATTGACCTTTAGTATATGAATACCCAATTTAGTTTTAACCGGTTCAGAGATCTCGCCTACTTGCAGGGAAAACGCGACAGAATCCATTATGGGTGGCAGCTCTCCTGGTTCGAAGTTTCCTACTTCTCCACCATATTGAGCAGATAGGGAATCCGTAGAATAATTAACAGCCAAATCTTCAAATGTAACTCCCGCTTCGAGTTTTTTGTATATCGTATCAATCAGGCTTTGTACATTTGAAGGGAGTGTTGTATCCTCTTCCAAAGATATAACTATAACAGATAGTCTCAATTTCGATTCGCTCATTGGAAGACTGTCTTTGTATTCAGAGTAAAACTTTTCGACTTCGCTTTTTGAAACTTCGACAAAACCGAAGTGTCTTTCAATGAATCTCTGTTTAATGAGAAAATCATTGATCTGCTTTTTCATCTTCCTTTTAAATTCGTTGAGAGTGTATCCTTCGTTTGACAGTGCCGCCTCGAGTTGTTCTGCGGTGGCAAAAGAGCTCTGGATCTGCTCCCATCTATCCTCCCAGATACTTTCTACCTCTTCTGATGTTACTTCGATTGAATCATCCTTTGCAGCGATCAATATCAGTTTTTCGTTTATAAGTTCATCCAGTTGATTTCTTGCAAATTTATTGTAGCTTTCTTCATCGGTTATTTCCACTGTAACTGGCGACATTGCTACTGCAAGCTCTACCTCGGAAGATAAAATGATTTCATCGCCGACAATAGCCACAATTCTACTGTTCATTGTTTCATTTCCCTGGGCGAAACATAAACAGTATGACAGGATAGAAAAAACCAAAATTGTCAATGCCGTGGAAAGGGAAATTCTATCGATATATTGCTTACTGTTCGTTTTCATAAGAAATGATACTCTTGTTTGTTGTTTGTATTTATTGTTTATCCTATTTAATTAATATTCGGATTATAATGAATCCCAGATATCTGGATTTGTTTCGACGTGGTGAATGGTTCTCAAGGAATCAACGAGAGACTTATTCATATGCATATACTTTTCCATAAAGAGTATGTTTTGAATTTCATCCTTAACTTCTTCGATATTTTTAACGGTACCATGGGGTTGGAAATCAGTAAGTTTAAGGATATGGTATCCGAATTCAGTTGGGATTATTGGGGATATTTGACCTATTCCCATATCACTAAGAACATCTGCGAGTTCGGGTAGGATTTCATCCTTTGTAAAATAACCAAGATCACCGCCAGCTTCTGCGGAAGGATCTTCAGATTTCTCAGTAGCTAACGCTTCGAATTGTTTGTCTTCAGTCAGCTCGTTCATAATTGACTCGGCTTTCTCTTCTGTGGAAACGAGAATATGGCTTGCCCGCCACTCATCTTCCGTTCTGAAATATTCCTCCTGGTGGGCGTTGTAGTAATTCTGAATTTCATCATCAGTTATCTCGATTTTTGATCGAATTTCTTCCTCCAGAAATGATTCTACGATGATCTGCCACCTTGCTTCTTCCAGTTTTTTCTGAACGGCTGGATTTTTATCCAGACCCATTTTCAAGGCTTCCTTATAAAATAAAGCTTCCTGTATCCAATCTTCGATATATCGTTTTTTCTGTTCCTTTGATATATTATCAAGGTATTCTTGAGGAGTGTTTTCGTAAAGATCGTCAACGCTTAATTTCAATTCATCAACCTTAGCTACATATTCTCCATTATCACCCTTTTCACAATTCGAAATTAAGATAACCATAAATAACTCGAGCAGTATAATTGGGATAACGAATTTTAATACCATGAAAATTTTGAACTTCATGATACCCCTTTTTTGATTTTATATATAACATATACCACCAGAATAACCCGGTGGTATATGTTTATTAGATTGCTTTAAGTGTTAACCGGTAATAGATACTGGTAAACCCCATTATGTACCTTTATTTGCCTTCTTGTTCTTTTTTAAGCTCTTTTGCATCCTTCATTTTAATTTCAGGTTTTGCACCAGGCTGGACTGCTTGCGGTGTGTTTTGTGGAGTAGGTGCGGGTGTAGTATAACTTGATTCATCAATCGTCGCTTTAACAGCGTCTTCATTTATCTTAACCTTGTATTTCTTACGTGTGTTTTCAATCCACCTGTCTTTTGCGGTTTTCATCATATCCTGCTGAAGGACGGATTTTATCTTTCTCTCTACTTCATTGAATGGTTTTATTCTGGCATCCTGTTTTTCGATCAACTGTATTATGGAGAACTTTCCTTTCATTTCGATAGGACCTGCCAACTCATCAGGCTCCAGTTTCCACGCTGCATCGAAAAGTTCAGGGTAACGGGATTGGGGAAAGAATCCTAATTCTCCGCCTTTTCTTTTAGTATAGACTCTATTGGTATGTTCTTGTGCCAGTTCAGCAAAATCAGCTCCGCCTTTAAGCTGATCAAGTAATTTTTGAGCCTCTTCCTTAGTATCGACCTGGATTTCCCGTACATTGACCATGGGCTTATCCTGGAATTCATCAGGGTGTTCCTCATAATAGGCTTTCATATCATCGTCAGTAATCTCAATGGAACCTTGTATTGCTTTCTGCCTGTAGTTCCGAACCATCTCTGCTTCGAGTGACTCTTTATAAAGGTCTTTGTAACTTTCGCTTTCTCTGATATTCATCTCGATGGCTTTTTGGTTCAGGAGTTGTGGCTGGAGAAGTCTTTTTACCTGGTTCAAAATCATATCTTCGTTCTCGAAAGGTGGAACCCTTCCCGAGTATTTTTTGATCTCCATTTCGAATTCTCCAACAGTCCAGGTTCCGGTTTTGAAGGTGACGAGTGGTTTGGCTCTATCTTCATCTGAAAGAAGTGTCTGGTCATCCGCGCTTCTGTTCAATAAAACATTAACGCCTTCCTCCTGTAATTTGACTTCATTTTCGGTGTACAGGTCTTCCAGGAATTTGGTGCTGAGTTCTCGCTGCATTTTGTTTTCAAGCTGCCGTTTTAGCATATCCTTTTCTTCTTCAAATGGCTTTTGCTTTTTCGATCTTTTGTCGAAAAGTTTAATGATGTGCCACCCATAATTGGATTGAACCGGCTTGGATATTGCTCCCACTTCCAGGTTAAAAGCAGCGTTAGAAAATTCTTCCACCATATCTGGTTTTGTAAAATAACCAAGGTCTCCACCCCGAGCTGCGCTTCTCGGATCTTTTGAATTCTCACTGGCTAACATTGCAAAATCAGCACCTTCTTCGGTTAACTGCTTATAGAGATTGTTTGCTTCTTCCTCAGTATCCACGAGAATATGACTTGCTTTGACCTCGGTACCCATTTCATCGTAAAAAGCTTTCAAATCTTCATCGGTGATCTGAACCTGTTTTACGATAGCTTCGTTGAAAAGCGCTCTCAACATTAGCCTTTCGTCGAGGTTTGCTAATTGTTCAACGATAGTGCTATCCTTGTCATAACCTTCGTCATAAGCAGCCAGGACGTAGAGTTTTTCCTCTATCATCTTATCAAGCTGTTCCATCTTAAAATTCAATTCCTCTTCAGCGGAATTGAACTTGGGCATTCTAGCTCTCTGAAGGTTAGCTTCGAAATCTTTCAAAGTGATGGTCTCACTTCCGACCTTAGCAACAGTGTTCTCATCGAGCTTTCCGCAACTCCAGATCAGAAACACACATAATCCGAGAAATGCTACCGTGGTAATTACTTTACGCATGTCCATCCCTCCTTGTTGAATGGGTTTTTATTGTTTTTCTGTAAAAATCTCTATTAATCCAGAATTCAAGCTTTATGTCATTCTGGATATTATTTTGATATTCTCTTTTAGTTTTT